>JBGSKU010000181.1:0-26727 GCA_041741055.1 Hyphomonas sp. | reverse complement strand
GAAGCGGCCCAACGCATCGCTGCGCTGGCAGGGGCCATCAGCGCGACGCCGCTTCCGTGGGCGGGCGAGGACGGCGCGGGCGCATCCCGCTTGCTGGAGCGGATCGGAGAGCTGGGAGAGTTCCTCGGCGAGATGACGCCCCGCAATCTGGCGGAACTGATTGAAACAGAGTGCGCCAACCTCAACATCAGCATGGGCGAGCGCGAGCATCCGCGACTGAGCATATGGGGCCCGCTGGAAGCGCGTCTTCAGTCGGCGGATCTTGTTGTGCTTGCGGGCCTGAATGAAGGCGTCTGGCCGGAGAAGACACCGCCGGATGCGTTCCTGCCGCGCCGGTTCCGGCCTGTTCTGGGCCTGAGCGACCCGGACGAGAGACTAGGGCTTTCCGCGCACGACTTTGCGCAGCTTGCCTGCGCGCCGAGGGTGGCGATGCTGTATGCGGCGCGGCGGGATGATGCGCCGGCCGTCGCGTCGCGATGGGTTTGGAGACTGCGGACGTTGACGCAGGGGGCATTGTTCGACGCTGCAGATGACGCGCTGAAGGGCGACTACGCTGACCTGCCGGAATGGGTGCATCTGATCCAGGCGGAAGGGATCGGCCGGCAATCGCCCGGGTTTTCTGCGGAGCCGAGGCCGGTGTCACGTCCGCCAGGCTGGCCAGCGAAACTTTCAGTCACACGCGTGGACCGGTTGCAGCGCGATCCATACGCGATCTGGGCCGAAGATGCGCTTGGATTGAGTGTTCTGGATCAGATGAATACGCCAATGCAACCCAACCTCAAGGGTACGGCGATCCACAAGGCGCTGGAACGTTTCGATACGGAGCATTTGCCAATAAGCGAGACCGCACTGCTGAGCTTGCTCGAAGAAGAGCTTGCTAAAGCGGGGGAGGCGCAGACGGACTGGCAGAGCCGCAAGGCGATCTGGCAGGATGTGTCGAAGTGGTTCCTGGACTGGCACGGCGCTCGTGATGTGTCGGGCGGTGTGGTTCACGAAGCGAGCGGCCGGCTGGAATATGAAATTGCCGGCGCGCCGTTCAGGTTATCGGCGCAGGCGGACCGGATAGAGATCGGTGCAACTGGCGCGATCACGATCGTCGATTTCAAGACCGGGAGTTCACCGACGGACCGGATGATCCGTACGGGGTTCGATCAGCAGATGCCGTTACAGGCGTTGATTGCCACGAAGGGCGGATTTGAAAAGGTGAAGGCAGCGCCGGTGGCGGCGCTTGAGTACGTCGAGTTCAAAGGCAAACCCGCAGCGCGCACCATCGGGCCAGGCAAGGATGGTGAGCTGACGCCCGCGAACATGGCCGTGCAGGCGGAGGACGGGCTCAAGCGATTGATTGCAGCTTATCGTCAGCCGGATGCGGCCTTCACGTCAGCGCCCCGTGTACAGTTCGTGAAGTACGACTACGGCTACAACCTTCTTGCCCGCCGCGCCGAATGGACGAGTGACACGTCCGAGGGGGAGGGCGGCAATGAGTGACGCGGCCCATATTCTCGCCCTGACGCAAGCGAGCGAAGCGCAGGCGCTCGCGGCCAATCCGAGCCGTTCGGCGTTTGCGACGGCCAACGCGGGCAGCGGCAAGACCAAGGTTTTGATCGACCGGGTGGCGCGCCTCCTGTTGCGGCGTCCGGACGGGCGGCCCGGAGCGGATCCAGATTCAATCCTTTGCATCACGTACACGCGGGCAGCGGCAAGCGAGATGCTGACCCGCCTGTTCGATACACTCGGCAACTGGGCGGTGATGGAAGATGCGCCGTTGCGCGAACAGTTGGCGAAGCTCGAAGGTCGCGAAGCTTCGTCGTACAAGGAAGACCAGCTCAAGGCGGCGCGTGCCCTGTTTGCACGCGCTCTTGAAACGCCCGGCGGCCTGAGGATTGAAACGATCCACGCTTTCTGCGCAAGGGTTCTGCGCCGGTTTCCATTGGAAGCGGGCGTGCCGCCGGGTTTCGTGGAACTGGAGGAAGAAGACGCCCGGGAGATCTGGCAACAGGCCCGCAACGACGCGATCCTGAAAGCTGCCGAAACGGAACCCGAGGCGCTGGCCCTTATCTCGCGTGAGGCGGGCCGCGACGGGGCAACAAATGCTCTTGATTCGTTGCGCAGCTCGGCCAGTCAATTGCGGGCCTTTGCCGCTGCGCATGACGACGATTGCGACAAGATCCGGGGCTCGCTGAAGCGCCTGATCTCGCCGCCGGATCTGCCAGCAGACGCGCTCGTGGAACGCGCGATGACGGCGGATCTTCCGCGGGCCAAAATCAAGTCGGTCATTGGCGCACTGGCAGCTGGAAAGCCGACAGACCAGAAGTTGGCGGATGCATTGGCAAATGTCCTTGCTGAGACGGATGCGCGTTCAGCGCTGCAGCTCTATCAGTCGGTCTTCTTCACGGCGACGGGGCAACCCCGCGCCAAAAACCCCTTTACCAAGGGTGCGGCTGATGCGGAGCCGTTGGTGACTGAGCTGTTCGCCATTCCCGATAATCCCGGCCTTGAGACTGTCCGGATACAAGCGCTGTGCGATGCGCTCAAGCGCGCCGACGCGTTTGCCCGCACGGAAGCGCTGCTGAAGATCGGGCTACCCGCGTTGGCGGCCTATGATGAAGGCAAGATGCGGCGCGGCGCGCTCGATTTTGATGACCTGATCGAGCGGACAAGGGATCTGCTGGCGTCGGAAGGCTCGTCCAATTGGGTGCTCTACAAACTGGACGGCGGGCTCAGCCATGTGTTGCTGGATGAGGCGCAGGACACAAGCCCCGCGCAGTGGGAACTCATCGGCGCCTTGACGCAGGAATTTACCGCAGGAGAAGGTCGCGAACGCCTGCAGGATCCGCGCACGATCTTCATGGTGGGCGACGACAAGCAGTCAATCTACTCGTTCCAGGGCGCGGATCCCGCGCGCTTCCTGGACGAGACACGCAACCTGGTGAAGCGCAATCCGAAAACGGCGCAGGCGGATATGCGGATGTCGTTCCGTTCCAGTCCGGAAATACTTAGTTTCGTAGACACGGTGTGGAACGAGGCGCCTGTCATTGACGTTCCGTTTGCGGATCAACGTCCTATGACTGCGGACAAAATCGCGCACACAGCGAAGCGGTGGAATGAGCAAGGCCTCGTAGAGCTCTGGCCGATCGTTCCGAAAGACCCCGAGCCTGATACGGATGCCTGGGAGCGCCCGCTTGATGCACTTCGGACAACGTCGCCGAAGGTCAAGCTGGCGCAGGGTATCGCGCGGACGATCAAGGACATGGTGTCCGGAGGCGCGACAGTCTGGGACCAAAGCGGTGAGCGCCGGCCCGCCCGGCCAGGTGATGTGCTTGTGCTGGTGCGCGAACGGCGCGGCGGTTTGTTTGAAGCCGTGATCAATGCCTTGAAGAGCCAGGGTGTGCCGGTCGCCGGTGCAGACCGGCTCAGGCTCGCGGATTACATCGGCGTTCAGGACTGCCTCAATCTCATGCGGTTTGCTGCTCTGCCCACCCGCGATCTGACGCTTGCAGAGATTCTGCGCGGTCCCTTCTGCGGCCTTGTGGACGATGATCGCTACCTGTTTCCGTTGGCGGTCGGGCGAGAAAAAGGGGAGTCGTTGTGGTCCCGCGTCCAGACGAGCACGCTGCCGGAAGTGATGCGTATCCGGAGTTTCCTGTCCGGATTGATCGCGCGCGCGGCGTTGGCGCCATTTGAATTCCTGTCCGCTGTGCTGGACCTTCCCGACGAGTCGGGTTCGACCGGGTGGGAAAAGCTGAATGCCCGACTCGGAACGCCAGCGCGCGATCCAGTCGAAGCTTTGCTGGCCCGCGCACTGTCGCATGACACGTCCGGGCCTTCGTCGATTCAGCTGTTTGTCGCGGCCTTGGAATCGGCCCCGGTGGAGATCAAACGCGATTTGGCAGAGGCCGGAAGTGAAGTGCGGGTGATGACCGTCCATGGAGCTAAAGGACTTCAAGCGCCGATCGTGATCTTGCCGGACACGACAGCGAAGCCCAAGCTGACGAGTGAGACAATCCTCTCGATCGATGGTGGCGTGATCTGGTCCCCGCGAAAAGACGCAGATATCGAGCCTGCCGAGCGCGCACGGCTGATGGCCGAGGCCAAGGCTCGTGAAGAGCACCGCCGGCTGCTCTACGTGGCGCTGACCCGCGCGCAGGACAGACTACTAATTGCCGGTCATTGGTTCGGAGGCGAGACGGAAGGCGCGAAAGGGTATCACGACGAGTCCTGGTATGCGCTTTGCCGGAACGGGATGGAGGCGCTTGGGTTCACGGAACAAGATGGAGTGCTGCGGTACGGCGAACACGTGCACGCGGCGAAGGCAATACCGTCAACGGCGACCGTGCAAACGACTTTACCGGATTGGGCGCGGCGTGCGCCCGAAGCCGAAGCGGAGCCCCGCAGGTTGACCGCGCCGACGAGTCTGCTCGGTCCAAAAACCCGCGTGGTAGCCCCATTCGATCCTAAGCGCGAAGCGCGCCTGAAGCGGGGGCGTTTGATACACGCGCTTCTTCAGTATTTGCCGGAACTTCCCATCGAGGCCCGCAAAGCCGCCGGTGAGACATTTCTTGGGCGCGATTCTGACCTGACGGCGGCGCAGCGCCGCGAAATGTTGCAGGCGTCAGAAGGCATTCTCAATGATGCCTCGCTTGCGGCGCTGTTCGCGCCGGGGGGGAGGGCGGAGGCCGCCGTGATTGGCACGTCGAAGCTGCTGCCTGAGGGCATGATCATCAACGGGCGGGTCGACCGCCTGGTGGTCTCGCCTGAGCAGGTTCTGGTTGTTGATTTCAAGACCGACCAGCCTGCTCCGGACCGCGTTGACGATGTGGCAGAGACCTATGTCGCCCAGATGGCGGCCTATTGGGCGGTGCTGGCAGAGGCCTATCCGGGCCGTGAGGTCGGCGCTGTGCTATGTTGGACCGACGGCCCCCGGATGATGCGGATACCCGAAGCCATGCTGTCAGAATCCCTCAACAATGCCTTGAGGGCCATTTGACAGGCCGGTAGACTGCCTATCTATCAAGCTCCCAGTCTTGGGCTGCAAAAAAGGAGCCGGAATCATGTCTGGTATGGATGTAAGCGATGATGAATTCGACGCGCTGCTCGGTGCGTCCGAAGTCCCGGTAGTCGTTGATTTCTGGGCAGAATGGTGCGGCCCCTGCAAGCAGATGGCGCCGCACATCGAAGCCGTGGCCGGCGAACTCGACGGCAAGGTCAAGATCGTCAAGCTCAACGTTGACGACTTCCCGCTGGTTGGCGCCAAATACGGCGTTCGCGGTCTTCCGACCATGCTTCTGTTCAAACAGGGCAAGGTTGCCGCGACCCACAATGGTGCCATGAACCGGCAGGCGCTGGCGAACTGGATCAGCCAGTCGCTGTAACGCTGGCCTTATCGCTCGTCAGGGCCAGGAACACATCTTCAAGATCCGGTGACTTGGTGGACAGGTCTGCCACACTGATTCCGGCTGCGCGGGCTTTCTCGAGCAGCCTGCCGATTCCGGTTTCCGCGGTTTTGAATGTGATCGCCAGCGTGCCGTCGGGACGCAGCTTGGCATCGTGCATGGCCAGCTCTGCCGGAATTTCGGTCAAAGGCTCGCGCGGTTCGATGATCAGCGTCTTGTAATCAAGGCGCGACAACAGCTTCGGCGTGGGCTCGCACGCAACGATTTCGCCATGGTTCACAATGGCGATCGAGTCGCAGAGTTCCTCGGCCTCCTCGAGATAGTGGGTTGTGAGAATGATGGTCGTGCCTTTGGCGTGCAGCTCGCGGACATAGTCCCAGAGCAGGCGCCGCAGTTCGACATCCACGCCGGCGGTCGGTTCATCCAAAATCAGCACGGGCGGATTGTGTACCAGCGCCTTGGCGACCATCAGGCGCCGTTTCATGCCGCCGGACAGCTGGCGCACGTAGGCATCTTTCTTGTCGTCGAGTCCCAGCGCGGCCAGGATTTCCACAGACCGTCGCTCCGATTTCGGAACACCGTAGAATCCGGCCATTAGTTCCAGCATCTCGAAGGGCGTGAAAAAGGGGTCCGCCACGATCTCCTGGTTCACCACACCGATGGCTGCGCGGCTCTGACGCGGGTGCTCGTCGATGTCGAGGTCCCAGATCCGGGCGGTGCCTGAGGTTTTCTTCACCATTCCTGCGAGGATATTGATGAAGGTTGATTTGCCTGCGCCGTTTGGTCCCAAGAGGCCAAAAATCGAGCCTGTCGGGATCTCCAACGAGATACCTTTGAGAGCCTGCTTTTCGGGCATTTTCCCGGTCGCAGCATAGGTTTTCCGCAAATCGCGGACTTCGATGGCGTATTTTGGAGTTGGCATAGCGCCCTTTCGTCACGGCTTGCGGCACGCCTTGCAAGGCGGCAGCCCAGACTCTAGTTAGGGAACGCGGCGCAAAGGGGCAAGCCAGCCTTTAGCGTCAGACCGACCGGAGATCGATAAATGCCGCTCAAGCGCGATGTCTTCACCCCACCGGAGATTTCGATGGTGACGAGCCACAAGGTGTCCTGTAATGGGGGCGGCGGGGCGCTGGGGCATCCGAAAGTCTGGTATGAGATGGGCGACGAGGACTTCGTCGAGTGCAAGTACTGCGACCGCCGGTTTGTGCTGATTGGCGGGCGCGAAGACCCGTCGCGGTCCAAGTAATCGTTGGACGCTAGAGACAGGCCCGCCACCATGCATGTGCTGATTGCAGGCGGAGGTATCGGCGGACTGACCACAGCGCTGGCGTTCCTGAAGCGCGGGCACCGCGTAACGGTTTTCGAACAATCCCATCAGCTGGACGAAGTGGGTGCCGGGCTTCAGATCAGCCCGAACGGCATGCATGTGTTCGACGCTCTGGGGGTCAGCGCCCGTGTCGAGAAGGATGCTTTCCGGCCCCGTGCCCAGGAATTGCGGTTCGGAAAGGGCGGGGGGCGCATCCTGTCGATTCCCCTCCGCGATATCGCCCGCGATCGTTGGGGTGGCGAATACCTGCATGTCCATCGCGCCGACTTGATCGACGCGCTCGGTGGGGCGCTCATTGACCGCGCCCCGGATGCTGTGCGCCTTGGGTGCCGGGTGACGGGCTACAGGCAGGATGAATCGTCCATCACGGCCGTGCTGGATTCGGGCGAAGAAGTTTCGGGCGATCTGCTTGTGGGGGCGGACGGGATCCATTCCGCGATACGGACGAGGATCAACGGCGAGGACAAACCGCGCTATACCGGAAACGTCGCCTGGCGCGTGGTCGTGCCGGTATCCGCGCTCGGGCAGTATGCGCCCCCGGAGACGGCGAGTGTCTGGGTAGGGTCACGGCGACATGCGGTTACTTACCGGTTGCGGCGCGGCAGCCTCGCTAATCTGGTCGGCGTGGTCGAGTGCAAGGAGCGCCTGATCGAGTCATGGACGGCCACAGGCGCGCGGGAACAGGCCCTGAAGGACTTCAAGGGCTGGTCGCCGGTGATCCGCACGATCCTTGAGAAAGCCGAGACGCTGAACCGCTGGGCGCTCTATGACCGGGATCCACTGCCCAAATGGGTGGATGGCCGCGCAGTTCTGCTGGGGGACGCCTGCCACCCGATGTTGCCTTTCCTGGCTCAAGGCGCGGTGATGGCCATCGAAGATGCCTATGTGCTGGCGCGGCTTGTGACACAGCGAGAAACACTGCCCGAGGCGCTCGCGGCCTACGAGGACGAGCGCAAGCCGAGAACGTCTCGCGTTCAGGCCGGGGCAAGACATAATGCCAAGTTGTTTCATCGGGCCGATCCGATCAGCAAATTAGCGACGTACGGACCGATCTGGATTGCGGGGCAATTCCTGCCGGCATTTGCACATGGTCAATATGACTGGATCTATTCTCACGATGTGACCGCAACAGCCTAAGCTGCTATCTGGCGGGACGTTTGCGGGCACTGCCCGTCTTCAGAGTATGGAATTCATGCTATCGGTGCTCGACCTGTTCAGGATTGGAATCGGGCCTTCGAGCTCCCATACGGTTGGACCCATCCGGATTGCCGGGCGTTTCCTGTCGGAATTGCAGTCAGCCAATCTGCTTCCCACAATTGAGAGGATAGAAGTCGAGTTGCAAGGTTCGCTGGCCTTGACCGGTGTCGGGCATGCGACCCCCAAAGCTGTCATGCTGGGCCTGTTGGGGCTGGATCCCGAAACGTTGGATCCGGAAGACGCCGACAACCGTGTCGCAAACCTTGAATCGTCCGGGTGGCTCACCCTGCCTGACGGACGGCGCATTCCCTTTTCGGCAGCAAATGATATCCGCTTCGCCTATGACGTGATGCCCGTGCTGCACCCGAATGGCATCCGTCTAAGGGCCTTCGATGTTTCAGGTTCGACAGTTGCCGACAGTACCTGGTATTCGACCGGAGGAGGTTTCATCGCGTCCCAGCGACAGTTGGAGCGTCCTCTGACAGCTGACATCGTGCCAACCGGGCCAGACGTTCCTCACCCTTTTTATTCGGCGGCAGATCTGCTGGCCATTTGTCAGGCTGAGACGGCTTCGATTGCCGATATCATCATGGCAAACGAAAGTGCGATGCGAAGCGAGGATGAAACCTGCGCTGCGCTCGACCGGATCGCAGGGGTCATGATGGCGTGCATCGACCGCGGACTTACGCGGACGGGTATCTTGCCCGGTGGCTTGAAAGTCCGCCGGCGAGCGCCGGAGATCTGGCAAAAGCTCCAGAACGGGCCGCCGTCCAATGAACGCGAGCAATTGTTCGACTGGCTCAACGTCTACGCCATGGCGGTGAACGAAGAGAACGCATCTGGTGGCCAGGTGGTGACGGCTCCGACGAATGGAGCCGCTGGCATCTTGCCGGCCGTCATTCGGCATTATTGCTGGGACGCTGAGGACCGAGCGTCACGCGTCCGGAGGTTCCTGTTGACCGCTGGTGGCGTCGGGCTCCTCTACAAGCAGCGCGCCTCGATATCCGGGGCTGAAATGGGCTGCCAGGGTGAAGTTGGCGTTGCGTGTTCAATGGCCGCAGCCGGTCTGGCAGCGGTCTGGGGCGGCACGCCGCAACAAGTCGCCAACGCGGCCGAAATCGCGATGGAACACAATCTCGGGCTGACTTGCGATCCGGTCGGCGGGCTCGTGCAGATACCCTGTATCGAACGTAATGCGATCGGTTCGGTGAAAGCGGCCAATGCTGCACGCCTGGCGCTTCATTCGCTGGAGCAGACCAAAGTCTCTCTGGATCAGGTCATCGAAACAATGCGCCAGACCGGCATCGACATGTCGTCGAAGTACAAGGAGACAAGCCAGGGCGGACTGGCCGTCAACGTCGTCGAGTGTTGAGCCTCTAGTCGGTCGACAGGGCGCGAAGCACCTTAGCCATCGATTCGAGCTTCGCGACGGAGTTGGTCCGGTCGATCAGCGTGTGGCACCGCGCGCGGGCTTCGGTGACTGGATCGCGTTTGTCGGTCGTGCCCGTTTCGGCGTCTTGAAAGAGTTCGGCGATCGGTACACGCAGCACACGCGCCACGCTCGCGAGCATTCCGGCGCTCAGGCGGTTGGTGCCGGTCTCGTATTTTTGCAGCTGTTGGTGGCTGATGCCGAGTTCCTGACCGAGTTCCGACAACGTGAAATTCTGGGTTGTACGCAGCTCGCGAATCTTTTCCCCGACCATCTGGTCGATCCTCGTTGGTGAACGTGAACCGGCGACCCGGGTCTCTTCTATCATATTTCTACCTCTTGGCTTATTTAGCCGTTCTCCTCCTCCAGAAGTGGAAGGCAAGAGCGCGGGTAGCTAAAAATATGAGGCACTGAGGCGCTCAGTTACGTAATCCATGAGGGATAGAAAACCTGAGAAACTCTGAGGGTTCTGCTGCTCAGTAGTCTTTTTTCCATCGGATCGATACACGCGAGTCTCCAGTGGAACTCGTCTCTGATGCAACCGAAACCTGAGGGCGTGGCTGCCACTCGACTTCCACACTGTTACCAGCAGCGCCCTGGGTTGTCACCTCAAGATAGACATCCGGTGCCAGGTATTGGCCGACGCCGAGTTCGGCATTGCCGGCGTTATCCACGCCAAGCCTCAATCGATCCACGCCGAGACCGGACTGGATCGCAGCGATGGGATCGATGCCGGTGTCGCGCCCGGCGAGGCGGGCGATAGATGAGGCAAGCTCGGCCGCTTCCAGCGCGGACAGGTCGACAGAGGACCGTCCGAACAACATCCGTGAAAGGATTTCATCTTCAGGAAGCGAGGGTGAGCTTGAAAGTTCGATTGTGGGATCAGTGACGGTTCCGCTGACATCGGCGCTGACAGAAAAGCTATCGACGTCACGCGTGGCTGAGATGGCCAAACGGGCTGAATCGAGTGGACCATCAAATGTAATCTGTCCGGTCTGGAATTCGAACGGGCGCCGGGCAAGTTCCAGCGTTCCGCGCACCAGCGTTGCGCGGCCTTTGAGCAGCAGGCTTGACGGAGTGCCCGTCACCCCAACATTGATGCCCCAATCACTGTCCAATCCGCGTCCGCGCACGACAACGCCGCGTTTTGCAGAGACCGTCACGTCGAGCCGGATCGGTTTGTTGAGAATTGCCTGGCGCGCTGCATCCGGGTCATCTGTATCCCAGCGTACATTCAGTGTCCGGATCGAGTCGTCGGAGAAGTTGTCGATGTTGAACTTGGCATCATCGACGGTCAATGCACCGCTCAGCACACGATCATCTGCACCCTCAACCAGCTGCGCATCTCCTGAGATGCGCGCCTGGTCGCCGATCTTGTCGTAGACGAGCAAGCGATTGAACTTCACCTTTACGCCGGCTTCCGCCTCGGCCAACCTACCGTCAAACGTGATGCTGCCTCCCTGCGCGCCTGCGCCTGTGCCGGAGAGCGTCGTGGTCGTATCGCGGTAGTCGGCTTTTATCTCGAGATCCTTGAGGCGGAGGCCGGTTGCGCCATACTCATATATCCCATTCGAGATCACCGCGTTTGAAGTGATTTTGGGTTTGTCCAGCGTGCCGGCGATTTTTGTGTGGCTCTCGATCCTGCCGCCGATGTCGTGCCCGTAGGCGAGTGCGATCAGCCGGAGGGCATCAAGGTTTCCGGCCAGATCAAGCTTTGCGTCGACGCCCTTGTTGCGGTCAAGCTTCACGAAAGCGCCCGCCGCAGTCATGACGGGAAGACGCCCGGACGCAGTGGCGTTCAGTTCGGGGCCATAACCGGCTTCTGCGGTAAACGTCAGGGCGCGCCGGTCGAGCGTTCCGTTGAGCGACAAATCCAGTGCCGTCTTCAGGCCGGACAATCCGCTTGTGCCGGTCAAGGTGAAGCGCCCTTCCGGATTCTCTCCGTACAGCCGCCCCGTGGCGTCGCCCGAAATCACGGCATCGATTTCCGGCAGACCAAACGCGGCGAGCGCGGGCGACAGCGCGAGTTTGTCGACCATCAACGCGCTGCTGGCATTCGAATTGCCCGGTCTGACTCGCGCTTCAATGCGACCGCCGAGCAGGGAAAGATCGACATCAGCCGTGGGCGCGGCGCCCATCGTCCACGTGATGTCCTTGCGCGTCGCGATGGGAAATCCGAAAAGACGACCCGTCAGGGCAAGGGTACCGGATGGCGCTTCAATACCGGTACGGAACATTCCCGAATAGATGACATCACTTTCCGCGCCGTCCTTGTCGTCGAGAATCCGGCCTTCAAAGCGATAACCCGCCGACGTGGAAGTGATCGACCCTGTGATCCTGTCGATGGCCATTCGGGACGTCAGCCTGACATTGGCTGCCTCAAATGACGCGCCTAGCGACGAGGGCTTGCTGCCGGACGGAATGTTAGCGGTCTTGAACGTCAAGCTACCGAAGCGCAAGCCGCCAAACGTGAACGTGCTGGCATCGGCATCGATATTGGCTTCGATTGCTCCAGAATCCGAGATTGCAGCAGATCCAGACAGGCTGACCGCGCCGATCTGGCCGTCCAGCGAGCTGATCCGGGTTGTATTGCTCCGCCGGTCGAGAATGAACGATGCGGTGGCAGGCAGGCCATCGGCGGCTCCCGCCAGCGAAACAGGGCCGGTTATGGCTCCATCATCGAGAAGAAGATCGGCTTTCGCGATGAGACTGGAGATTGTGCGGCCACTGATGATGGCGCGGCCACCTTGAGATGTCCCGTTCAGCGCCAAACCGGCAAACGTCCGGCGAAGCCGGACAGAGATGAATCCGAGATTGATCTGGTTGCCGGACACCAGAAGTGGCTCCAGCTGTTCTGCTTCAATGCTGAGGTCTGGCGCCCGGGCACCGTAGGCGCGGCCTGAAACCTGGCCCTGAAGACCTGGCAGCTTCAGTTCCATTTTCTGGATCGATCCCTCGTCCGGCTTGATCGACATCACGCCGCGCAACGTGCCTCGACCTTTGACCAAAGGGGACAGCGTTTCCAGACTGGAGGTTACATTGGCGAGGTTGAGGTTCAGTGAGAGTTCAAAATCACGCAACTGCCCCTTGGCTTGAATAAAGCCCGACGCTGTTCCGCCGAAACCACCCGGCAGAGCTGCGATGTCTTGGGATACCTTTCCTGTCAGGTTGAGATCGCGGCTTCGGAAGTTTGCTTCGCCCAGCAACTGCGCGGTACCGGTCTTGTGGGTGAGCTCGATGGCATCCATCAGCAGGCGGCGGCTTTGGAGTTCGTAGACACCCGTGCCGGACAGAATGACCTGTTCACCCAGAACGCCGGCGAAGGTTGCATTGCCGACGACAGGCTTCGTTACTGTCACGTTCGCGGTGAATGGAACCCGACCGACTTCGAGCGTTGCAGTGACGGGCCCTGAAACGGTTTCGAAGGGCAGGGAAGAGTGTTCGGCAATTCTGAGCGTCGTATCGCCCGAGTACCGGTAGCCGTCTTCCTGCTTTGACAACGTGCCGTTCAGCTGCAATCCGCCGGCGCCGTCCCAATAGGGGAGCAATGTTATCAGGTTTGCTTCGAGCTTGGCAGGCTCGACAAGTTCCAGCCGGTCAAGCCGCGACTTGCCGGCGAGTTTGATCGTCCCGGCCGCTGTCCGGGCATCCAGACTTACCGTCGCAGAATTTTTTTCGAATGTCGCCTGAAGGTCCGCTTCGGCTTGCGGGCCAAGAAACATTGCGAGCTTCTCGGCAAGCGGCAACGCCGTCGCATCGAATCGGACGCTGGCTGTAAGTGTATTGTTTTCGATCTTGCCAGAAATGAACACCTTGTCGGCACCGTCGATCGAAAGGCGCGCTTCGCCGCGACCGTCGGAAAGGTCGCCAGCGGCGGAGGCGGCCAGAACAGCCGCGGACCCCTCCGGCAGGCGAAGGAGATGTGCAAACAAACCGTCTGCTGGCGCAATGCCATCGACCTGAAGCTCAAATGAAGATGTGGAATCGCGTTTGATCTGGGCGTGGATCTCGTCGCCGGCGCCTTCCAGCGGCGAGATACGCAGCCGTGCGTCGATGGTTCCGTTCCGGGCGGTCAGGAAGCGCGCAGAAATCGACGACGCTGATTCAGGTCCCGCGACACCTTCGGCAATGTGCAGACGGTCGATGGTGGCATTGCCAAGCCGTACTTCCCACGCCTTGCCGCTCGAGGCGGGTTGGGGCGTGCGGACTGGCCGGCGGCTCAGGTCGATGGCTTCGACCTCGAACTCCGACAGATCCACGCGCCGCGAAAGCAGGGCAAGCGGAGACCACGACACCTTGATGGACTTTGCGCTGACCCATGCGCCAGACGTATCGCGTATTTCGATCAGCCCCACGGAAAAGTCCGAGAGCGGATCGCCCTCGATATTCCGGATGCTGAGCTTGCCGTACCCGGCGACTTCTCGACCATCAAGCTGAGAGATCACAAAATCGTGTCCCGCATCGGTTGTGATCCAGTACCGGGCAAATGTCACCAGCGCCACAAGCGCAACAACGAACGCTGTGAACGCGAACGTCAGCGGCCGTCGGCGAAGCATAGTTTTGAAGCCAGACAGCACGCCCATCAGAACGCCTGTCCGATCGAAATATAAACTTGAACGGGCGCGTCACCATCCCGCCGGTCGAGCGGGGTGGCAATGTCCAAACGGATCGGGCCAAAGCCGGGGTAGTAGCGAACACCGACACCAACAGACGCAGCTGCATCGGAAATCACAGAGCCGGCATCGTTGCCGGCAGCGCCGAGATCCGTGAACAAGGCATAGCCGAACCGTTCCGATGCTCGCCAGCGCACTTCCGCCGACAAGGCAAAGAGGTTGCGGCCGCCTGTCAGGACGCCGGCGGAATCACGTGGCGACAGGCTCTGGTATTCATATCCGCGTACCGTGCCGCCACCGCCCGCAAAGAATAGCTTGTCGGGCGGCACGGCATTCGATCCGACGAAGGCGCCATATTCAGCACGGAACGCGCCGACGATATTGTCAGTGATCGCACGATAGGTCGCGCCGGTGAGGTGAAGCCGCGTATAGCCCGGCGTTTCGTCGCCAACCGACACGCCGGTCTCTGTACCAGCAAACAGCCTCACGCCGGACTGCGGATCCAGTGGATCGCCGACGTCGGAATAGTTGGCGGAGATCGGGAAAGACAACGTCAACTGATCGCGTTCGATACCACCCACGATGCGCGCACGTTGATCCAGGGTACGGGTGGCATCGAGTGTGGCACCGACTGAAAGCGTCAGGTTCTTCATGAAGGGCTGTGAAAGCGAGGCGCCGATTTTCGCGCCGGTCAGGTCGTATGCGTCTGTCTCTTCAGCCCGGATGCCTGTTTCGAGCGTCAATGTCCGTCCATACGTTCCAATATTTGGGCGCTCGTAGGTCGCTGTCAGGTCTCGGGCAAGCGTTGCGACTTCGCCGCTGATGCGCAGCCGGTCGGCTCGGCCGGTGAGGTTACGCTTTTCCCAGTAGGCATCGACACCAATCCCTTCGGTGGTCGATGCTGTCGCACCAATGCTGATCGTCCGTGGGTCAGCTTGAACGAGGGTGGCGGTCACGGTGTGCAAACCGTCAGGACCCGGCGTCTCGGCCACCGTAACACCAATGCCCTCATAGAGACCTGTCGAACGCAGCCGCGTGCGCAGCTTGTCGATGATCGCCGGATTGTAGAGATCGCCGTCGGTCCAGGTCTTCATGGTCCGGATCATTTTTGAACCGCGCGCATCAACGCCCGGCAGATCAAGCGCGCCGAGCGCAACCCGTGGCCCTGGCACCAGTAGGAAGGTGAGTTCTACATTCCACTCAGACCGGGAGGCGAGAACATCGATGCCCTCACTATAGGCAAACGCGTATCCCTGCTTGCGCAGGGACATCACGAGCTGGTCGTCAATCCGCTCGATATCGGGTGTACGGGCGATTGATCCCGCCGGCAATTCGCCCAGATCGGCATCAAGCTGCCGGGCAACTTCTGGAACGACAGCATCCCGGCCCGAAAAGGACCTTGCCGCAACCGTGAACCGTTCGCCCGGGATCGCAACAAGGATGGGAGTCTCATCGGCCGATTCGGTGCGTGAGGGCGTAACCTCCGCAGCGAGGTATCCTTCGGATGACAAGAGGTCTTGCAAGAGCCCCGCGGATTTGTTGACCCGGTTGCGGGCTTCCAGGACGCTGCGCGGCGCCGGTTCGGCCACACGCACGAGCGAATTCGCGCGTGCTTCAAGGTCAGGGGGAACCCCTTCGAGCGTCGCCCTGGGCGTTTTCTCTGCTTCCTGGGTCGCGACGGTGTTGAGCCCGGGCACCAGCGCGCAGGCGGAGGTTGCAGCCAGCAGACAGGCCCCGGCCAATGGCCGGGCGATCGTCCAGGCATTTGCCGGCTTCGCCTCTTTCATCGCGTTCTCAGCTTTCTGCCGGGGCAGGGATGCAAGTTCTGGCCCATCCATGAGCCTGAAACCATTACGTTCACTTGATGGGTGAATGGTAAATGAAGTGAACCACCAGGTTTGATTGCGTCACGCGGTTTCGTGACCCTATATGGCCGGGAAACGGCGGGATTCGGTCAAATGATGTATCTTTTTGTGCTCGGCGGATTGGTTTTGCTGTTCATTGGCGGCGAAGCGCTGGTCCGGGGCTCGGTCAGCGTCGCCCGCAAACTGAACATATCCGAGCTTGTGATCGGTCTCACTCTGGTCGGTTTCGGCACGTCAGTCCCGGAACTGGTCACTTGTATTCAGGCGGTCGGAAACGGTTCGGTCGGCATTGCGGTCGGCAATGTCGTCGGCTCCAATGTCGCCAACATTTTCCTGGTTCTGGCCGTGGCGGCCATCATCACGCCGATCATGGTTCAACCGAGCGCGTTGGCGCGCGATGGCACGATCATGATCGCAGTAACCTTACTGCTCTGCGGCTTGCTTTGGTTCGACCAGTTCGGGCGTATCGCCGGTATCATTCTGGTCGCGCTGCTCGTTTCCTATCTGGCCTTTTCGTTGATCGCCGATCAGCGGCGCCAGGACGCGACGGCTGAGATGCACCGCGCCGAAGGTGAAATGGTTGAGGCCGGGTATGGTCTCACAATGGGCCTTCTGATCGCCGCGGCCGGCCTCGTTGCTGTCGTCTTTGGTGCGAACCTGCTGGTGACGGGCGCATCGACACTCGCCCGGTCGTTCGGCATCAGCGAGACGGTTATCGGTCTGTCCATCGTGGCGGTGGGGACCAGCCTTCCGGAACTTGCAACATCCGTTGTCGCAGCCTTCCGCAAGCGGGCCGATGTGGCACTCGGCAACATCATCGGCTCGAACATCTTCAATATCCTTGGAATTGTTGGTGTGACGGCGCTGGTTCAACCGTTCAGCATCCGCGGGGATGACGGTGCGGCTGCAATGGCCGGCTCGCAGCCGGTCAGTATCATCTCGTCCATGGATGTGGGCGCGCTCGTCTTGTCGGCAGGTTTGCTGATGCTGTTCGCGATGACCGGGCGGCAGATTGCCCGCTGGGAAGGTTGCGTTCTGCTCCTGGGCTACGTCCTCTACATGGGCATGACCTTCGGCCTGATCCCGCGTATCAGCCTGATTTAAGAGGCGGGCGCCTTCAAGGCCAACGCGTGATCTTGGCACCCAAGGCTGGTCGTTCACGCTCGGGCGTATGCGCGCGCGCCGTGCCGATGTGCACGAAGCCCGCGATCCGTTCGGATGCGCCGATGCCAAGGCGCTTGACTGCATCGGGATCGAAAGCGGGCCACTCAGTCAGCCACACGCCGGCCCAGCCGCTGGCATTGGAGGCCAGAAGCAGATTGTAGCAGACCGCGCCGGCCGAAAGCTCTTGCTCCCAAACCGGCGTACGACCGTCATCGACTGGACTTGAAACGACCATCACGACAACGGGCGCTCGCAACATTGATTTTGCGGCTTCCGCGACCTGTGGCTCAGGCGCACCTCGTGCGCTGAGGATGTCAGCAAGTTCAGCGCCGATCCTGTTGCGTGCATCGCCTTCAAACACGACAAACCGCCAAGGCGACAGCTTGCGGTGGTCCGGCACTCGCATCGCGATGGATAGCAGCTCATCCAACTCTTCTGGCGAAGGTCCCGGCGACCCTAGAAGCAGCTTGTTGGCGGACTTGCGCAAAGCCAGCATCGCGCGGGCTTCCTTGCTTGGGCGGGCACCGGACAGGGGCATGTCTCGGGGCGGCGGCGGCGGAAATCGTTTGGTCATCACTCTCAGGCTTTACTGTCCTGACGGCCTCAGGAGAAGGCACGAATAAATTTTTCAATCCGGCTTGCCGTTGCGGTTCGCCCGGCCTACGTCTTCTAAAGTGAACAGTGTTCACTAATTAAACGCCGCTCGGGGAGGAGCTTCGTTTGCCGCAGCCGCTGGAACTAGAGGCTTCGCCTGCAGAGCGCCGCCGGCAGAAAGTCCGGGGAGCGATTCTCGAGGCGGCCGAACGTGTATTCTCCGTCGAAGGCGAGGCCGGGTTGTCCATTCGCCGTCTGGCCGAGGAAATCGACTATTCACCGTCGGCGATCTACAAGTATTTCGGTTCCAAGGAAGAGCTGGTCGACGAGCTTAAGGAAGCATTTTTTGGTCGCCTGATGGAACGGGTAGATCACGCAGCGATCACGTCGCTTTCATTCGAAGAGCGCGTCCGGACCTGTTTCAGGACTTATATTCGCGTCGCTGTGGAGCGGCCGCACCACTACCTCGCCGCGTTTGCATCGCAAGGTTCGGCCACCGACTGCGCGAATTTCCAGAACATGAAGAAGGGCCAAGCCTTCGGAATGGTGGTGTCGCTCGTGCAGCAAGGTCAGAGCGCCGGGGTTTTTGACGCCAAAATGGATCCCTATCAGGCTGCGAAATCGCTTTGGGCGTCGATGCACGGCCTTGCGCAGTTGCTGATCCATATTCCCCATTTTCCGGAAATGATGCCGAATGATCGCGGCGTCCTTTCCAACGATGCCTTCACCGATTTCCATGTCGGCCTGTTGGTTCGCAGCCTATGCGACACACATGGGCCGACTGCACCAACTCCCGGAAACAAAGAGCACAAAGATGTCTGACCCGGATTATCATTCCCTGAGCGATCAGAGAGAGTTCCGCCCGACCTTCATGAAGGGGGTGGTTTTCCTTATCCTTCTTGGGCTCGTGATTGCAGGTTTCCTGTTCGGAGCCTTCCAGATGCGCAGCGCCGAGGGTCCAAAGGTTGCGGTCAATGAGCCGGAGCCTATGACGGTCGAGGTGACCGAAGCTGCTCTGGTCAAGGATTTCGTGCTGGAAGAAGCCTATTCCGGCCTGGCCCAAGCGCAGCGTACCAGCCAACTGGGATTTCCGTCCAGCGGACGGATTGAGTCCATCCGTGTGCGTGTGGGAGACCGCGTCAAAGCCGGTGAAACGCTTGCCAAACTGGATACAAGAGGACTTGCAGCCCAACTCGCTTCGCTGGAAGCCGTCGTCGATGAAGCGCGTGCGTCTTATCAACTTGCTTTGGACACAGTCGAGCGCCAGCGCACCTTGTTGGCGCAGGGCCATGTTTCGACGCAGCGTGTCGATGAAGCCGAAGCGCAGGCCGCAACCGCCGCAGCACGCATAGCATCGGCCAAAGCGCAGGCGGATACGCTCCGGGTGCAGATCGACCTTTCACGGATCACGGCGCCGTTTGACGGTGTTGTGACGGCGCGGTTTGCAGACGAGGGCGCCATCGCCGGACCGGGAACGCCGTTGCTGGAGCTGGTTGAAGCTGGAAAGCTGGAGGCGCAGATCGGAGTTCCCGCGAGCGCCGCGGCTGATCTGGAGCCCGGAAAAGTCTACACGCTTGTCGCGGAGACAGGCCCGGTCGATGCAACACTTCGCGGCGTCACCGGCGTGGTGAATGCTTCTCAGCGCACGGTCGCGGCCGTATTCGACATTGACGATGCTGCGTCCGTCCCAGCTGGAACAATCGTGCGCCTTTCAATTCCCCGGACAATCGACGAGGGCGGCTTCTGGGTGCCGCTCAAGTCACTCACCAGCGCCACGCGCGGGCTGTGGACGATCTATGTGGCGGTGCCGGATGGTGCCGGTGCCCGGGCCGAGTCCCGCGTCGTGGAAATGGTACACACCTCTGGTGATCGCGCCTTCGTACGCGGGCCGATGCAACCTGGCGACAGGATCATCACGGACGGACTTCACCGGATCACGCCCGGCGTGCCCGTTACGCCCATAGACTCCCAGAGGGCGTCAACAGAGCACGACGGTTAGGGGCCGATACTCCAATGCTGTCCCTGTTCTATCGTCTCCCGCGTCTTACCGCACTTGCGGTTCTTGTGATCCTGTTCGGCGGACTCGGCGCACTGCTTTCTCTCGGACGGCAGGAGGATCCCACGCTGGTTGAGCGTTTTGGGATCGTCGTCGTGACCCTTCCGGGTGCGGATGCAGAGCGCATGGAAGCGCTTGTCGCGCAGCCACTGGAAGCTGCGTTGATGGAGCTTCCGGAGCTGAAGCAGGTCGAAACGTTCGCGCGCAGCGGGGTGGTACAGGTCAGCCTTAACATCGAGGATGATTTGTCGGAAGCCGAAGTAGACGACGCCTGGACGCTCATCCGGCAACAGGTCGCGAAAGCACAGCAAACGTTCCCTGCGGGGACGAGCAATGCCGACATCACGCGTTTCTATGTCGGCGCCAGCACCATGATTGTCTCCCTCACCTGGACCGGGGAGGGAGAACCGCCGCTCGCCGTCATGCGTCGCCTCGCGCTGGACCTGCAGAACACCTTCCAGCGGCTCAATGGAACCGAACTGACGGAAACGTTCGGTCTTCCGACCGAAGAGATACGGGTTACGGTCGATGGTGACATGCTCGCGGCATCCGGCGTGAGCGTCGCCGACGCGGCCCGGGCAATCGCAGCGGCAGACACCAAGGCACCAGCCGGACGTCTGCGCACTGATGGGGGCACGATCGGCGTCGAGGTCGACGGCGATCTCGACAGCCTTGCGCGTGTGCGCTCCGTGCCGATCCGGCAAATGCCCGGCGGATCGGTGTTGCGCGTTGGCGATGTGGCCTCTGTGATGAAGGGCTTCGAAGATCCGCCCACCCGGATGGCATTCGAGAACGACAAGCGCGCTGTGCTGGTCGCCGGCTTCATTTCTCCGGATCTTCGTGTCGACCGGTGGGCCAAGTCGGCCCGAGAAGCAGTTTCGCAATTTGCCGCCGGCGTGCCGCCAGGCATCAAGGTTGAAGTCGTATTCGACCAAAGCCGGTACACGGAAACACGTCTGAATGGACTCGCCCAGAATCTGGGCTACTCGGCGCTTATCGTCTTCGCCGTCCTCTTCTTCACGATGGGATGGCGTTCGGCCTTGGTTTGCGGGACGGCGATGCCGTTGACGGTCGCGCTGGTGCTAATCCTCTTCAATATATTCGGCCAACCTTTGCATCAAATGTCCGTCACCGGCCTCGTGATTTCGCTCGGCCTGCTGATCGACAACGCCATTGTCGTCGTCGATGATATTGATCAGTGGCGAGCGAAGGGACTCTCGCGACTGGAGTCGATTGATCGCAGCCTCAAGCATCTGCTGGCGCCGCTAGCGGCGTCAACTCTGACGACCGCGCTTGCCTTTGCGCCGATTGCGATGCTTCCCGGACCAGCCGGCGAGTTCATCGGCATGATCGGAATCTCGGTTATCTATTCGATCACGGCGTCCTTCCTGATCTCGATCACCATCGTGCCAGCCTTTGCAGGCTGGTTCGACCGAAAGCGCAGCTGGGAAAAGGGAGCAACCCGCAGGCCGCGCCGGTGGTGGCGCGATGGCGTTGCGATCGATCTGGTATCTGACGGTTATCGCGCAACTGTGGGGGCCGTAATTCGATATCCTTTGCTTGGCATAATTGTCTGTGTCGCACCGGCGATCATGGGCTTGATGCTCATGTCAAAGCTTCCGCAGCAGTTCTTTCCGCCTACGGAGCGGGATCAGTTTCAGCTCACGCTTGGCTTGACCTCGGAATCCAGCCTTGCAGACACCATCGCGATCACCGAGCGTGCAA
The DNA here is from genome assembly GCA_041741055.1 of Hyphomonas sp. Taxonomy (GTDB): domain Bacteria; phylum Pseudomonadota; class Alphaproteobacteria; order Caulobacterales; family Hyphomonadaceae; genus Hyphomonas. The sequence goes on along the minus strand of JBGSKU010000181.1, from coordinate 5,364 downwards.
CCGAACTTGTCATGCAGAATGAAGGCGTGAAGTCGGTCACCTGGGTGCTCGGCGAGCCGTCGCCTCGGGTATATTATAACTCTTTCAACAATACGCGCGGCGTTGAAGGTTTCGCATCCGGCTGGGTGCAGCTCGACGGAAACCAGCGCACGCGCCAGATTGTGGACGATGTCCAGCGCCAGCTTCGTAGCGAGTTCCCGTCCGCGCGCTTTCTTGCCTTGCCGTTCGAGCAGGGGCCGCCGGCCGATGCGCCCATCGAACTCATTCTGCGGGGCCCCGATCTCGAGATTCTGAACCAGCTCGGTCAGGAAGTTCGCACAGTGCTGAACCAGACGCCAGGCATCACGTATTCTTTGGCGTCGCTGGAATTGGGCTCGCCGACCCTGCGCCTCAAGGCTGACGAATCTGCGACCAATCTTGCCGGAAGCCGTCTGACAGAACTCGCGGCAAGCATAAATTCTGAACTCGAAGGTGTCCGGGCTGGCTCGGTACTTGAAGGTACGGAAGAGCTCCCAGTGAGGATCATATCTTCGAGCGAACGTCGAACGAACCTTACAGATCTGCAATCCAAGACCATCGGCGCAGTCCCCGGGGATACCGGCACACCACTGTCCGCGCTCGGTGAAATGGAGCTGACACCCAAGACGTCTATCATTTCCCGGCGCGACGGGCTGCGCACGAACCAGATTCTGGCGTTTCTTGATCCGTACACGTTGCCTGCACCAAGCCTTGCGCAATTCCAGGAACGTCTTGCAGATTCGGGTTTCTCGCTGCCACCTGGTTACGACATGCTGATCGGCGGTGAGGCGGAAAACTCCGGAGAAGCCGTGGGCAATCTTGCAGCGGTCGGCATTCCGCTGATGCTGGTCATGGCGGGCGCCATCATGCTTGTGTTCAATTCGTTCCGCATGATGCTTCTCATCATCGTTTCGGGCATCTTGTCCGTTTTCTACGCGTTCTTCGGAGTCTGGCTGTTCAACCTGCCCTTCGGGTTCAACGCCATCGTAGGAAGTCTTGGGCTCTTCGGTATCGCCATCAACGGAACGATCGTGGTTCTGTCCCTGTTGCGCGACAGTCCCGAGGCTATGGCCGATGACGTTGTTGCGCAGCGTGAGGTAGTGATGAACGCCACACGCCACATCATCGCGACAACGCTGACGACGATGGGCGGCTTTGTTCCGATCCTTCTCGGCGGCGACGCATTCTGGATGCCTTTGGCGGCCGGTATTGCAGGCGGCGTCGGCGGTTCGGCGCTCCTGGCCCTGTATTTCACGCCGGCCGTCTTCCGGCTTTCGACCATGGGGTGGTTCGGGCGGCGGTCGAAGCGGGGACAGCCTGCCGTTGCGCATGCGGAATAGCCGGAGTTGAAGCCATGACGGCAATTGAAATCTGGCCGATCGGGCGCCATCTAGGTCCGAACGAAGCCTCAGGAGGCCCAACATGATCGACAATCCGGACATCGGCGCGCCTGCACCGGCCTGGAAACGCCTCCGCTTCGAGGCAACCGCAGCGGCCGCAGAGGAGCATTCGCTCTCGGGATACCTCAGCGCGGCAATCCTGACGCACGCCACGCTCGGGCAGGCCTTGTCGTATCATCTCGCCGAAAAGCTCTCGGGCCCGGCAATGAGCACCCAACAGGTGCGCCATGTAATCACGGGCGCTTATGACTCCAATCCGGGCCTGATTGTGCTGGCCGAGTCTGACATGCAGGCCGTGCTCGAGCGGGATCCCGCCTGCCGGGGGCTGCTCCAGCCCTTTCTCTTCTTCAAAGGTTTCCTCGCGCTCCAGACACATCGTATTGCCCACCAGCTTTGGCGTCAGGGCCGGGAGACGCTGGCCTTCCACTTCCAAAGCCGCGCTTCAGAGCTTTTCGATGTCGATATCCACCCGGCTGCCCGCATCGGCGCTGGTGTGATGCTGGACCACGCGTCCGGTATCACGATTGGTGAAACAGCGGTCGTGGGCGAGGGCTGCTCGCTTCTGCACGGCGTCACGCTGGGCGGCACAGGCAAGGAAGTCGGCGACCGTCATCCGAAAATCGGCCGCGGCGTTCTCTTGTCGGTCGGCGCGAAGATCCTCGGTAACATCACCGTGGGCGACGAAGCGAAAGTCGCAGCCGGCAGTGTCGTGCTGAAAGACGTACCGGCCCATTGCACGGTCGCGGGCGTGCCGGCGAAGGTCGTTGGCGGGCCGAGTTGTTGCCAGCCTGCGAAATCGATGGATCAGGGCATCCCGGACCAGGCCACCGGTTAGTCCAAACCTTGCAGCGCGGCACTTTGCTCAGGCGCCCAAAGCGTCTAGTCTCCGCGCGTGTTGATTTGGTTCAGGAAATTTAGTGATGAACAAAGAAGAAATGCTGCGCCTCGAGGCCTACCTCAAGGAAAAGCTCAATCCGGGCCTGCGCCTGTTGCCGCGCGACAAGGCGAATGACTCGGCAGAAGTTTACCTTGGCGCAGAGTTTCTCGCCGTCGTCTATCGAGACGATGAAGAGGGCGAAACGTCCTACCAGTTCATGATGACCGTGCTGCAGGAAGACATCATGGGCGGCTAAGCCGCTCCGTCTCCATCGCGGTACGCGGCACGTTTCAAACGATCGTTGATGGCTTCTCCGAGTCCGTGTTCCGGAATCGGCGCAACGGCGATTCGCTCATAGCGTGCGTCGAGTGCCCTCAGCATGGCGAACAGCTTGGTCGCCGCTTCGACCAGGTCGCCACTCGGGGATAGATTCAGCCCGCCCGGATTGTGTGCTCCGAATGCCAGAAAGCCCTCGCCGGGTTCCGGTGCGGAGGCATTCAGGCGCACGAGGGCCCACGGTGCATAATGGGATTTGATCTGCCCCGGCGCATTGATGCCGTCATCCGGCGTGTGCAAGCGCACCGGCCGGCTGGTCTTTTCCGTGATCAGTTCGGTCGGGATGCCGCCCGGCCGCAGCAGGACCAGTTCGTCACCTTCAACGCCAATGATCGTCGACTCCATGCCAACTTGGCAGGGTCCGCCATCCAGTACCAGATCGATCCGGTCGCCCAGATCGGCGATGACATGGTCTGCCCGTGTGGGGCTGACATGACCTGAAAGGTTGGCCGAGGGTGCCACGAGCGGGCGTCCGAAAGCCGTGATCAGCGCGGCCGCCGCGTAGTGTGCAGGCCATCGTATCGCAATCGTATCGAGTCCGGCGCGCGCGAGATCGGAAACCTGCCCTCCTGGCTTTGCCGGCAAAACGAGTGTCAGCGCGCCCGGCCAGAACGCTTCGGCACATTGGCGCGCGAGCGGCGAGAACTCAGCCTCTCTTTCTGCCATCGCCCAGGAAGACACGTGCGCGATCAGTGGATTGAACCGGGGCCGACCTTTGGCTTCGTAGATGCGCGCAATCGCCTCAGCGTTGGCGGCGTCCGCCGCAAGGCCGTAGACCGTTTCAGTCGGTATCGCGACCAGCCCGCCATTGCTGAGAATGTCAGCGGCGAGGGCAATGGTTTCCGGCAGGATGGGCGCAATGGCGGCGGTCATCGCCCGCCCTTATCACCTCTGGGGCGTCAGGCAAAAGGCCCCTCAGCGTTTGCGCGTCGCCTGACCGGTTACATTCACTATGACTGTATCGGCGACCCAGGAAGCGCCGGGATCTGATGATTGGCCCAGATTCAGCGCCTTGCGGGAGAACTCGGCAGTCGCATCCAGCGTGGCGATGTCACCTGCGATATCCAGCGTGAAATTGAGCGGAACGCTCACGGGCACGCCCTTCAGTGTCAGCGTGGAGGTCGCCGCATACCCTGCGCCCTCGTTCCGGAAGTCCGAAAGGTCCACCGTAGCCTCGGGGAACTCTGCCACGTTGAACCATTCCTTGCCCTTGAGGCTGTCATCATAGAGCTTGGTTCCGGTCTTCGCGGTCCGCGTATCTACGACCGCGTGCACCCTGGCATCCGCTAGTGCATCCGGATCAAACGTGATGTCTGCCGTCCAGCCGCCGAATACACCATTGAACGCGTTGCCATCGTGCTGGCCGGAAAAGGTGATTTCAGACTCGCTGTAGTCCACTTTCCAGTTTCCGGCCATTTCCACGGGCGCGCTTGCGGGCGCAGGTTTGGTGCCGCCAGCTCCAATGAGAGGAACGGCCGCAATCGCAGCAAACAGGAGGATGCTACCGCCAAAGGCAAACAGCGCCCCGCGTGCTGGCAGCGAAGGCGGGTTCGTCTTGCCGAACAGGCCAGGGATCATCCGCTTCAGAACGCCGTCTTCAGCGGCCAGCTCGTGCTTGACCGCGCCGGCGACGTGGAGTGCCAGAAGTACGATGATGACCCAGGCGCCTTTGCCGTGGATGTTGGCTACGAATTCATAGAGCTCCTTGCCGATCAGACCCTCGGTGAACGGAAGGTGTGGCCAGCTGACCTGACCGAACAGCACGATCGACACCTGGAAAGGCGAGACTGAAACCATGAACCACCCTCCTAACGGAATGCCGATCATCAGCACGTAAAACGCGATATGCACGGCGTTGGACGCTACTTTTTCATAGGCGGGCATGCCGTCTGGCAGAGGCGGCGGCGGATTTGCGAACCGCCAGGCCAGACGGGAGAGTGCCAGGAAGAGGATCGTGATCCCGATTGATTTGTGCAGCTGATAGCGCACCTCGTTGTCGTCCATGTTCCAGCCGAGCCAGATCATGAACAGCAGCAGGGCCGCCATCGCCCAGTGAAGGGCGATGGCGATGCTTGTATAGCGCGGCGACGCCTCAGCGCTCACGGATCTTATTCCGCGACTTCGAGGAATTCCGTCTCGATGATGACTTCGACATCATCGCCGATGAATTCCAGGTTGCTCGTCATGCCAAAATCAGACCGCTTGAGGGTCGTCTTGGCCGAAAAGCCGATCCGATCCTGGTCCGGCGTCCAGGGCAGCTGGACCATACCATTGTAAGTCACGTCCAGCGTCACCGGTTTGGTCACACCGAGGAAGGTCAGGTCACCGGTCACCGTGCCGGCGTTCGGGCTCGTCTGGGTCACGCCGGTCGACTTGAAAGTGATCTGCGGGAAAGCGGTTCCGTTGAACCAGACCGGGCTCTTGCCGAGATCATCGTTCCAGCTGGCATAGGGGCTATCCTTGTGGGTGCCCTTGTAGTCACCCTGGAAATCCGTTTCGACCGAAAGCGGATCGATTGTGACATCGACCGAGTTCGCCGTCAGGTCTTCGGGATTGAATTGCAGCGTCGCGTCGAATGTCGTGAACCGCGCAGTGTACTTCGAAAGGCCAAGGTGGCCGACGCGCCAGGTGATCGAGGTGTGGGTCGGATCAGCCTTGTAGGTGCCGGCCTCGCCAAAGGCCACTTCCGGCGCAGGCGCAGCTTCAGGCGCGGCGGTGTCTGCGGCGGCAGCC
>JBGSKU010000180.1:0-4694 GCA_041741055.1 Hyphomonas sp. | reverse complement strand
ACCCACCCCTCATTTCCCAAGCCGCGCGGCAAGCTCATCCCCGGCGCAGCGCTAGCGCCTTACACCTGGTTTCGAGTCGGCGGACCGGCAGACGCCCTCTTCCTGCCGGAAGATGCGGGCGATCTGTCCGCGTTCCTGGCTGCACTGGATCCGTCGGTGCCCATCACGGTGCTGGGCGTGGGATCAAACCTGATCGTCCGCGACGGCGGCATCCCGGGCGTTGTGATCCGCCTGATGGGCCGCGCCTGGGGCGAAGTGATGAAGACCGGCGAGCTGGAATTGACTGCCGGTGCGGGCGCACTCGACCTCGCGGTCGCCAAGGCCGCCGGCAAGCATGGAATGACCGGCCTCGAATTCCTCTCCGGCATTCCCGGTTCACTCGGCGGCGCAACCCGCACGAATGCGGGCTGCTACGGCCGGGAACTGAAAGACGTGCTCGTGCGCCTTGAAGGCATCACGCGCAACGGTGAACGCCGGGTCTATGGAGAGGGCCACACGCCGGTCGAATTCAGCTATCGTCATTCGGACCTGCCAGACGACTTCATCGTGACACGGCTCGTGCTGCGCGCGGCCGGACTTGCCGACCCTGCCGCCATCGCCGCCGAAATCGAAGCGCTGCAAAACCGCCGCGCCGAGACCCAGCCGATCCGGGAAAAGACGTCGGGTTCAACCTTCGCCAATCCGGATCCTCCGGGCACGCCCGATCAGCGTTCCGCCTGGAAGCTGATCGACGCTGCGGGATGCCGGGGCCTGAAGGTCGGCGGCGCGCAGGTCTCGCCGCTGCATTGCAACTTCCTCATCAATACCGGCGATGCGACCGCCGCTGATCTGGAAGCGCTGGGCGAACTCGTTCGTGCGCGCGTGCTCGACCATTCCGGTGTCAACCTGCGCTGGGAAGTGCGCCGCATCGGACGACTGCAGCCCGCCTAGAAAGTCCCCTTGAGCTCGAAGGTCACGATCGGCCCGAAGGCTCGCGCAAACTTCTCGCTGCGTACCACCGCGCCGTTGCGATCCGGGGCGTAGACCGCCCGCCAGGTCTTGTCGCGCTGATTGAACAGGTTGCCGAGCGTGAACGTCGCAGTCATTCCCGCCACGTCCTTGTTCTGGATATAGGCGAGTGCAAAGGCCGGCTCGTTGCTGTTGAGTGAGACCTGGTTCAGCTGATAGCCCGGCTCGGACTTGTAACCTTCGACAGATGCGCCCCAGGCCCAATCCGTACCCGGAATATCCTGACGAAGCGAAGCACTGTATTCATAGATGAGATGCGAATTGATCGCGCGCTGGGCGCCGGTCAGCGGATCTTCAACCTCGGTGTCATAATAGCTGCCATTGAAGGTAAATTCGGCGCCTTTGAACCCCAGCCGGGACAGTTTCAGCGTGGACTGCGTCTCGATGCCGAACAGGCTGCCGGTATCGATGTTGCCCGGGCCCGAGCCGGTGCCAACCGGCACCTGGTCGACCACGTCCTCCAAATCAACAAAGATCAGGCGCGTCGTTGTGGCACCCCAGTCCTTGAAATCCTTCTGCGCTTCCAGATACAGCCGCCAGGACTGGCTGGGGACAATCTCGGGGTTACCATCCGAGCCGTTTTCCTGCTCCAGGTTCACAGACGAGATGAAGTCGAAGAAGTCGAGCTGGCCGACACGGCGCTCCACCCGGGTCACCAGTTTCAACGTCTCGCTCTGCTGCCAGGACAGGCTGGCCTGACCTTTCGGTCGCGTGAAAGCACGCTTGTTCTCGGCATCGCCGGTTTGGGACAGTTCGGAATACTCGGCGCCGGCGGAAACCTGCAGATTCAGTTTCGGTGTCAACTGCCGGCCGTGGGTGAAGATCATTTCGGCCCGGCGTTCTTCGACACGTGAGTTGGACAGATCGAGCGGAATCTCCGTGAGCGGATCTCCGTCTGCCGCCTCCAGAAGGCGGCTCTCGGCTTCAAGGAAATTGAACGCGCCCTCAAGGGAGACTTGCCAGTCGCGCCCCTTCCCGGTCGAAAACCCGTATTCGCTGCGCAGGATCTGCTCACCTTCGTCCACCGTCTGCAGGAAGCGCTGTTGGAACCCGCTCGTCCCGTCGAGATTGCCGGACGAAAAATAGTCAACAAACGGACTATGTTCGAACCGGCTGAGTCCAATGAACTTCAGCCGGCCAGGGCCCGCGCCGAATTCGATGTCGCCGCCCAGCTCACCGTTCCATTCGTCCTCCGAGCTGTAGAAGAACCGGCGTCCTTCCGGCCCGCCGGTCGGAAAGGTCTTCGAGATCTGCTTCTGGTCAAACTCTTCGCTGGCCAGATTGGCATTCAGGTTCGCAACGAGACCACTGGCCGGCTTCCAGGCAAGGGAGCCGGAAAGCGAAACATTGTCTTCGATGATGGTCATGTCTTCGTCGCGCCGTTCGATGACCGTGCCGGTGCCGTCCCAGATATCGCGCCAACCGGCATTGGCGCCGCGCCCCGGGCTGCTGTCGGCTTCGAAGGTCCAGCTCAAGGCGCCGTCAGCGCCCGACAGGGTGAGGTTCAGATCATCGAAGGAGGGCGGCAGGTTTTCCCGGATGCGGGATTTCCAGCTCCAGCTGCCGTCCAGCGTACCTTTTCCGTCGGTCACCACATTGACGACCTTGCCGGACAGGCCGGGAATGTCGGTCTGGTTCCCGTCGAGCACTTCGATGCGCACCACGCGCGCCGGCGAGATCCGGCCGAGCGCCGCTTCCGCGCCATTGGACTTGGCCGAAACCCGCTGACCGTCGATCAGCACGTTGCCGCGCGCCTGCCCGAAACCGCGATTGCCGCTGTCATCACTCTGGATCGCAAAGCCGGGCAAACGTTGCACCATGTCCAGCGCGCTGACCGGCGAATACTGGATGAAGTCTTCCGGGAAATATTCGGTACGGCTCGTCTCGTTTGGGGACGCCGGCAATCCGGTCTCGGCCCAGGCGCTGGTCTGGCCCGCCATCAGAAGGGCCACGAAACTTGCGGATGCGAAACGCGGCAGCGGCATTCAATTCTCTCCTCGGGCACTACCGCAAGCTTCAAGCAAGCCCCGTCATATGCCGTTTTTCATTATCGATTTTCCGCTTATCAATAAAGACTACTCATGTAGTCAATCCTAATTCGTGCGCCAGAAGATATTTTTTCTGTAATCCGGCGGATTTCCGCCAGACAGCCGCCACAGCCTGCCCTTTAAGCTCGTGTTCACCGCAGCGTTCCATCACAGGCGATGACGCGCGGAACGGGTCTCAGAAGGAGTTCGCATGAAACGGGTGGCGGTAATCTATGGCGGCTGGTCGTCGGAACGGCCGGTTTCTCTCTCGTCCGGACGCCAGATGGCCGAAGCGGCGCGTCAGGCGGGCTATGATGTCGTCGAGATCGATGCGACGCGGGAGCTGGCCCGCCAGCTCGCCGAGGCCAAACCGGACGCCGTGCTTAACGGCCTGCACGGTCCCTGGGGTGAGGATGGCTCCGTGCAGGGCCTGCTCGAGATCATGGGCCTGCCCTACTCCCATTCCGGCGTGCTCGCCTCCGCGCTCGCGATGGACAAGCTGAAATCGAAAGCCGTTTACCGTCAGGCTGGCCTTGATGTGGCGGAAGACCGCCGTGTGACCCGCGCCGAAGCCGCCGCCGCCCATGCCCTGAAACCGCCTTACGTTATCAAACCAGTCAATGAAGGCTCGAGCTTCGGCGTGCTGATCGTGCGTGAGGGCACAAACAGCCCGCCCCAGGAGCTGATGGGCGAGGGTTGGCGCTATGGCGACTACCTGATGGCCGAAGAATATATCCCTGGCCGCGAACTGACGGTCGCCGTGCTGGGCGACCGCGTCCTGGCCGTGACCGAAATCACGACCTTAAGGGACTATTACGATTTCGATGCAAAATACGCGGCTGGTGGATCGCAGCACGTGATCCCCGCAGACTTGCCCGCGCACGTGACCAAAGCAGCGATGGACGCATCGCTCAAGGCTCATCTGGCGCTCGGCTGCCGCGGGGCGACACGATCTGACTTCCGCTACGACGAAAAGAAGGACCGGCTCGTGATCCTCGAAACGAACACCCAACCCGGCATGACGCCGACCTCGCTCGTCCCCGAGCAGGCCGCGCATGTGGGCATGAGTTTCGTGGAGCTTGTTGCCTGGATGATCGAGGACGCCTCATGCCAAAGATAGCGCGAAACCAGACAGTCCCTTCCGGCCGCCGCCGTCCGGCGACGATCATCGACGAAGCCACGGGCGAAGAAGTCCGTGTCTCATCGGTGATCTTCGGCATCGTGATGCTGGTCGCCATTCTCGTGGCCACCGCCGCCTGGATGGGCGGATCAATGTCGCAGATCGGCACGCGCTTCGGCGGCTTCGTCGATGATACCGCCCGTGTGGTCGGCATCGACGTCAAGGACGTCTCGGTCCTTGGCCTCGAAGACAATCCGGCCCTTGCCGACGAAGTCCGCGCCGCTGCGATGATCGAGCCGGGCGAAAACATGTTCCGCGCTGACCCGCATCTGATCCGGCGCCGCGTCGAGGCGACGAGCAAGGTGCTGAACGTGCGCGTTCACCGTCTGTGGCCGGGCCAGATCGTGATTCTCGCCGACGCGGCCGACCCGGTCGCGTTGTGGCATGACGGTCGTCAGTGGCAGGTCGTGGACGGCCTTGGCCGCATCCTGCCCGGAGCGCATGCCGAAGACCATCCGGACCTGCTGCGCCTCGCCGGA
>JBGSKU010000179.1:0-2067 GCA_041741055.1 Hyphomonas sp. | reverse complement strand
TCAGCCCGTAGACATGCGTCAGCTTGATGCCGATGCTTTCGGCGCCTTCGAGCACGGAAACCGGCGGCGCCGCGCCCGCAATCAATCCGACGACGGGACGCGCGGCCTTGCCCCTGGGGGCGCCGGGCGCGTTGATCAGCGTGTTGTAGACGATCGGCGCGCCGCACATGTGGGTGACGCCGTGCTGCGGGATCAATTCGAAGATTCTGGCCGGATCGACCTTGCGCAGGCAGACGTTGATGCCGGCGGAGGCCGCGACCGTCCACGGAAAGCACCAGCCGTTGCAGTGGAACATCGGCAGCGTCCAGAGATAGACGGGATGCTGGCCGAGGTTGCCCGCCAGGATATTGCTGACGGCGTTGAGATAGGCGCCGCGGTGGTGGGTGACGACACCCTTGGGATTGCCCGTGGTTCCCGAGGTATAGCTCAGCGCAATCGCGTCCCATTCGTCGCCGGGGAGGCGGGCAACGAAGCCCGGATCGCCCTGCGCGACCGCCGCCTCGTATTCGAGTTCGCCGATCCGCTGGCCGCCGGCAAACGCGGCATCGTCGACATCGACGACCAGCGGTTTCGGCCCCTTCATCAGCGTCAGCGCCTCCGAGATCACTCCGGAGAATTCCGGATCGACCAGAATGATCCTGGCGCCGCCATGGTCGAGCTGGAACGCGATGGACGGCGCATCGAGCCGGATGTTCAAGGCGTTCAGAACCGCGCCGGCCATCGGAACCGCGAAATGCACCTCGTTCATGGCCGGGATATTCGGCAGCATCGCAGCCACCGTGTCGCCATGGCCGATGCCGCGGCCGGCCAGCCACGCGGCAAAGCGCCGGCAACGCTCATAGGTCTGCGCCCAGGTGAAGCTGCGGCCCTCATAGACCGTGCTGACATGATCGGGATAAACGGCGGCGCTGCGCGCCAGGAAGCTGAGCGGCGTCAGCGGCACGTAGTTCGCCGGCGTCTTGTCCAATCCGATGCTGTACTGGTTCTTCGCTGCGCTCATCGGCTTTGTCCCGCCTGTGACGTTTCTCTCCAGCCTTACAAGAACCCGATGCAGATCGCGAAGCAAGTGCCGCCGCCGCAGCGCCACGGTTTGCCGGAGGAAATCCGCATAAGCATCTGATCCAATTGAGGATAAATATATTCCATAATATACCTTATGCGAATTACGGATATGGCGCTGCTGGCTGGGCGATATCTCAATCCCGGTCCTGATGTCCCTCCGCTCCGGCCGATCGGCTATCCGCATACGGCTTGAGTTCGACCACGGCGGCCGCCAGACGCCGGTACAGGTCGCGCCGACGCGCCAGCGGCCACCAGTCGTAGAGAAAGATTTCCAGAGGCCGCCAGTTCGCGACCCAGCCGAGGATCAGGAAGCTCTCTTCGACCAGCCGCTGGACTGGATTTTCGACCAGATAGCCGGCGACAAATCGCGCAGAGAGCAGACATGCAACGAGGATCGGTATCCCGATCGCGAGCGCGCGCCGGCCGACCCGAAACAGCTCATTGAGGTCGTGCTGGACGGCTATGGCGCGGCCGGTGAAATAGTGACGAAGCGCCTCGTTCAATTCCCGGGAGGTTCCGGCCTGCACGGCGGCCTCCGGGACATGCACCGCAATCCTGATCGGGCGCTTGTCCGGCAGTTCGCGCGCCCAGCTGACGATGTAGTCCTCGGCTTCCTGGGCGAGGTCCTTTTCGCGGAAAGGAAACGGATCGAGCGTATGAAAAAGCTGCGCCAGCCGGTCGACGCGGATTTCGATCAAATGCGCCGCATTGTCCGCCGTCATGGGGTCAAAGGCCTGCAGTTTCTACTTTGCATGGGGTTGTTTCGCGATTTTTGTCCAGGCCCTGCCGTGCGCCGCTGAAGGGCTGCCTGCTACCCGTCCCCTGAACCGCGGCTTGCGGCGGCCGAGGAACGCCTCGACACCCTCCTTGTGGTCCTCGGACATGCTCGCCAGGGCGAACTGGTCGACGTCCATGTGGCTGGCGAGGTCGTCGAGCGCATGCGCCAGGCGGTTGACGGTCAGCTTGGTCATGGCGACCGACATCGGCGGCTGGGCCGCGACCTTG
>JBGSKU010000178.1:0-5840 GCA_041741055.1 Hyphomonas sp. | reverse complement strand
GGCATGATGGCCCGCTTCTCGAACAAGCTGGCGGTGGCGCCCACCGCGTCGATCTCGATCATCTGCGGCGGCACGTCTGCCGGCATCGAGCCGATCCCGGCCAACGTGTACACGCACAAGACCCTGTCGGGCTCGTTCACGGTGAAGAACCAGCAGCTCGAGACGCTGCTGGACGGCAAAGGCCTGAACTCCGACGAGATCTGGAACTCGATCCTCGAGCACGAGGGCTCGGTCCAGCACCTCGACTGCCTGACGCAGGACGAGAAGGATGTCTACAAGACCGCCTTCGAACTCGACCAGCGGTGGATCATCGAACTGGCGGCCGACCGCACGCCGTTCATCTGCCAGTCGCAGTCGCTGAACCTCTTCCTGCCGGGCGACATCGACAAGTGGGACCTGCACATGCTGCACTGGACAGCATGGGAGCGGGGCTTGAAATCGCTGTATTATTGCCGCTCGAAATCGGTCCAGCGCGCGCGTCGTTTGCCGGCTCAGAAAAGATCGAGGCCGAGAAGATGGATGTCGCCGTCACCAATTATGACGAGTGTCTCGCCTGTCAGTAGGCCCGGACCGTTCCGGTTGAAAGATTAATGTGAGCGGCCCACCAACCGGTGGGCCGTTCATCTTTTCCGGGCTTCGAAGACCGCCACAATTTTGTCAATTCTATCAACCGGTTAATGGCAGGCGGAGCGGAGTCCGGCTGTCCAGTTGGCCAAAAAGCGCCTGATTTCCGGGCGCTGAGACGGAATCTGCAGGGACTGCTTCAGTGGCGTTGAATTAATCTTTGAGGCGCGAAAAGGCGGTTGGGACGCCAAGTCCTTCATGTTACTTTAGGCAGACGGGGTCAATTTCTTACGGAAGTGGAGTAAGGATTCTGACCGTGAAAGGTATTAGAGGAATGGCCTTCGCAATTGCCACGAGCCTTATTACCCTTGCCTGCCAGGGGTGTGTGTCGTCCGGCGCTGCAGACTATGCTTATGCCGAACCCGCCGTCGAGCCGTCGCTCGGCATGTCCCTCGCCGTGCCGGGATCGTTCGGCGATGGCGCGCTCAATACCCCCACCGGCAGCGCGCTCAATGACGCCGGCGCCGGTCTTGGCGCCCCGGCCGGAGTGGTCTCCAGCGTTCTGCTGACCGGGCCCGAGTCGGAGGTCACAGTCGTCGCCACCAATGCGCCGCCGTCGGCTTTCAGCCTGACCGGTTCGGGCATTACCGGCCTTCCGCAATCGGATCTTTCCTTCGGTTGGTCTTCCAACCCTTTATTGAGTTCACTGGCGGCAGATCTGGCAACCGCCCGCTATGGTCAGCCCGATCCTGAAACCCGCAACGTCTCGATCGGCCTGTCACTGGCCGCAACCAGCACCCAGACCGGTCTGGCGTTTGACGTCGGCCTCGCCCCGCGCCTGGCCGTGCGCGATGGCAGCGACCTCAAGGGCAAGCGTCTCGGTGGTGAACTGCGCTTTGGTCAGGGGCTCGACCTGCTTCAGTCCAGCGACGCGCCGAAAGGCTGGTACGTGTTTGTCGGGGCTGATGGCGAAGCGCTCGTCTGGGACACCGACATGCAGCGTCTGGGCGTCGATGCGCTGAGCGACATGCAGGTGACCGATCAGCTGACGGTTGGCGACCTTCAGGCCGGGGTCTCGATCCAGCGCGCCGGCGGCGAGTTGTCGTTGAGTTACATCCGGCGCGAAATGCGCTTCAGCGACCGCAATGGCAGTCTCTCCGACACGGAAGATTTTGCCGGCATCAGTTTCACCATGCGGCGTTGATCCGCCCCTTCCGAATGACCTTGCAACTGACCCCTTCACCCCTGCTTCGGCAGGGGTTTTCTTTTTCGGGCTGACATCAGATCACGCTGGCGGTGATGTTCACGCCAAGGGCGAGGACGCCGAGATTGAAGAAGAAGGCGGCGAGGCCGTGGAGGGTGGCGGCCCTGCGCAGCATGGCGTCGGAGATGGTCACGTCCGACACCTGACAAGTCATTCCGATCACGAACGAAAAATAGCAGAAGTCTGCAAAGCCGGGCGCGTCTGTTCCGGGGAAGTTCAGGCCCGCGCGGTCGGCGCCGCCATCCTGGTCGTAAAAGAGATGCGAGTAGTGGAAGGCGAAGACGAGGTTTGCGAACAGCCAGGCCAGGATGAGGGTCGGGATGCTGATCGCGATATCGGCGACACCCAGACGCCCCTGGCCGGAGATCATCAGCGTGGTGGCGATCAGCACGCTGGCGAAAGTGGCGAGGGTGACGATGAGCAACAAGCCGCGCCCACCATCATCGCGCGCGCCCCGCTGGCGGGCGGCGGCGGCCGTGTCGGCAGACCAGAGCGGCAGACAAGAGAAGATGAACATGATCGCGGCGAGATCGAAGCCGGTGATCAGGGCGCGCGGCGGCGAGAGCACCGACAGCGAGAGCCCGCCGATCACGGCGAAGGCCAGCACGAAACCGGTAAAGCGCGGATGCGGTATCGCGTTCATGGCAGGCCTCCCATCAGCGGGCCGAGACTAGTCCGGGACTGCGGCCGTGCAACATGCGATCAGGGAAAATCGACGGGCCTGACGCGCGCCGGATCGATGTGCCAGAACGCTTCGGCCTCCGGGCCGATGGCCGCGAGGACCGGATCGATCTCGTCCGGACGCACGACGGCGCGCAGCGCGATCGCCGTCGCCTCGATACAGTTGACGGGTGTCAGGTTGTGATGCGGGCGAAGGGCCCGTGCCTCGGCGGTCTGTTCCGCGCGGCTGCCCCAGGGGGCGGGTTCGGTAGGGTGCCAGCCCATGATGAAGATCGCTCTCGGGATGGAGGGCAGCGCATCCGCAAAGCGGAGCGCCTGATCGACCGTCAGCCGGCGGCGGAAGGTCAGCAGCACGCCTTCTATGGCCGTGTAGGCGGCGTTGTTGCTGATGAGGGCCATCTCGTCCTTGGCGACATCCAGGAAGCGCTGCCATTCGGCGCTCGCGTGTCGGTAGGTCCACGGCATGGGCATGTGTTGAGCGTGCGCCCAATCCGGCCGGCTGCCCATGCGGTCGCTCGCCGCAAACCGGCTCAGTCGTCGTCGCGGTCGTCGTCCTGCGGTCCATCGGCGGTTTCGCGGCGTGGGCGGGCGATCAGCTCGCCGAGATCGACCAGCTCGATGAACGTGTCGGCCTCGCGGCGCAGGTCGTCGGAAATCATCGGCGGGGAAGCGTTCATGGTCGAGACGACCGAGACACGCACGCCCTTGGCCTTGACGGCTTCGACCAGGCGGCGGAAATCGCCATTGCCGCTGAACAGGACGATGTGATCGGCCCAGCCGGCCGCTTCGAGCATGTCGACGGCGAGTTCGACATCCATGTTCCCGCGCACCCGCTTGCGGCCGTCGCGGTCGACGAATTCCCGGGCGGGCTTCTTGATGACGTTGAAGCCGTTATAGGCCAGCCAGTCGACCAGGGGGCGGATCGGGCTGTAATCGTCGTTTTCGACCAGGGCGGTGTAGTAGTTGGCGCGGATCAGACGGCCGCGGGTCTGGAATTCCTTGAAAAGTTTACGGAAATCTATTTCCAGGCCGACAGCGCGGGCCGCTGAGTAGAGATTGGCCCCATCAATGAACAGGGCGAGTCGCTCATCCTTGTAGAAGGCCATTGGCAATACTCTCTTCTTCCAATAGGAGGGGCATAATCTGTTTGCCCGGAATGTGCCTTTCCACCGCTTACCGGTCCTTGCCAAAGCCTGCAAGGATGGGTTGCCGCGGTGTGCTGCAGCGCATATAAAGGGCGGTTCTCAGGAGATTTGTCCGAAATGGCACGTGTTACCGTCGAAGATTGCATTGAAAAAGTCCCGAACCGGTTTGAGCTGGTCTTGCTCGCCGGCCACCGCGCCCGGATGATCCGTGAAGGTTCGCCGCTGACCGTGGACCGGGACAATGACAAGGATCCGGTCGTCTCGCTGCGCGAGATCGCCGAGTCGACGATCGACCTGAAAGTCGTCAAGGAAGCCCTGATCTCGAACCTTCAGGACATCCGTCCGGGCGAGGAGAACGAGCGCGAGGCCGACCGTCAGGCCCTGCAGGCTGCCCCGGCGGCGACCGAGGACGACGTTCTGCGCGCATATCAGGCCGAAATCGAATCCGGGCGCGACGATCGCCTCTAGGAGCCCAAATGGACGGCAGCGCCCTTTCCGGACAGGAAAAAGGGGCTGGCGCTGACGCTGGCAAACAGACCGCTGCGCCTGACGCGGGGGATGGGTTGCCCCCGGTTCCGACCCGCGAAGAGCTGATTGCAAAGGTTCGTGCCTATCACCCACGGGTGAAGTCCGAACTGCTCGGCCAGGCGTATGACTTCGCCAAGAAGCATCACGGCGTACAGACGCGCGATTCCGGCGAGGCGTATTATTCCCATCCCATCCGGGTCGCGAACCTGCTGGCGGAAGTGCACCTCGACGAGGTGACCATCGCGGCCGGCCTGCTGCATGATGTGGTCGAGGACACCGAGATCGACATCGGCGACATCGAAGTGCGCTTCGGCGCGGATGTGGCCGAACTGGTCGACGGGGTGACGAAGCTCGACAAGCTGGAATTCAGCTCGAAGGAAGCCGCGCAGGCGGAGAACTTCCAGAAGTTCATCCTGGCGATGACCAGCGACATCCGTGTGCTGCTGGTGAAGCTGGCCGACCGGCTGCACAACATGGAAACCCTGCACCATCGCAAGAAGGCCGAGAGCCGCCAGCGCACCGCGCGCGAGACGATGGACATCTATGCGCCGCTGGCGCGCCGGGTGGGTCTCTATGATGTGGCCGCGCGCATGGACGACCTGGCGTTCCAGGAGCTGAATCCGGATGCCCGCCGCGCGATCCTCTACCGGCTGGAAGAGCTGGAGAACGAGAACAAGGGCGACCTGGAACGCCTGCGCGTTGACCTGACGAAGCTGCTCGACGAGACGGGGCTCAAATACCGCCTGCGCGGCCGGCGCAAGCAGCCCTATTCGCTGTGGCGCAAGCTGGAACGCAAGTCGATTTCCTTCCGCGACGTGGCAGACCTGTTCGCCTTCCGCGTGATCCTCGACAACACGCAGGACTGCTACGCCGTGCTCGGCGCCGTGCACACGCACTGGGCCTGCATTCCGGACCGGTTCCGCGACTTCATCTCCGTGCCCAAACCGAACGGCTATGCCAGCCTGCACACGACCGTGCGCGCGTCCGGCAATCGCCGGGTGGAGCTGCAGATCCGTACAGTCGCGATGGACCGCACGGCCGAATACGGCGTGGCGGCGCACTGGGGCTACAAGAACCGGTCCTACGGGTTTGACGTCGACTCCGCGCGCGCGGCCGGACTCGACCCTGAAGCCAACCTCAAGGCGTTTGCCGAACTGCTGCGCGACGGGGCCGAGCCGGGCGAGTTCCACGAACATGCCAAGCTGGAGATGTACCGCGAGCACGTCTTCGCGTTCACGCCGAAGGGCAAGCTGATCATCCTTCCGGCGGGCGCAATGCCGCTGGACTTTGCCTATGCGGTACACTCGGCGGTGGGCGACACGGCCATCGGTGCACGGATCAACGGCGAGGAAAAGTCCATGCGCCGGCCGCTGAAGAACGGCGACGTGGTGGATATCATCCGGGGACGTTCACCGGCTGCGCTGGTGGGCTGGGAAGCGATGACCTATACGGGCCGCGCGAAATCCAAGCAGCGCAAGCTGGAGCGCGACCGCGAGGCGGCCGAGTTCCGGCGGCTGGGCGAGGGCCTCATCAACCAGGCGCTGCGCCGGGCGGGGGTCGATCCGGTCGACGTCATGCTGATCGAGGTCGCCAAGAAGCTGAAGCTCAACACGATTGACGACCTGCGCGAGGAGACCGGCCGCGGCAAGGTGCCGACA
>JBGSKU010000177.1:0-2962 GCA_041741055.1 Hyphomonas sp. | reverse complement strand
AGAGGTATCCATGTCTGACGTTCTTGAGCGCGTGAAAAAAATTGTCGTCGAAAACCTCGACGTCGAAGCTGACAAAGTGGTTGAGAGCGCAAGCTTCATCGACGACCTCGGTGCCGACTCGTTGGACCTCGTTGAGCTGGTCATGGCTTTCGAGGAAGAGTTCAACATCGAAATTCCCGATGATGTGCAGGAGTCGATCCGCTCGGTCGGCGACGCCGTTTCGCACATCAAGGCGCATATCTAAGGCGCCTTGGCTGCAATGTCCGAACGTCGCGTTGTCATCACCGGTATCGGTATCGTGTCCCCGCTCGCCAACGGGCGCGAGGCCACTTGGGAGCGCCTGATTGCCGGCAAGTCCGGCGCAGGCGCCATCGACAAGTTCGACGCGTCGGACCTTCCTTGCAAGATTGCGTTCCAGGTGCCGTACACATCGGGCCGGGGCGGCGGTGCGGGCGACCCCCATGCCTTCGATCCCGACAAGGTGATGTCGGCCAAGGAACAGCGCCGGACCGATGAGTTCGTCGTGTACGCCGTTGCGGCGGCCGACGAAGCCATCGCGGACGCCGCGCTGCCGCTGGAGACCGACGAGCAGAAGGAGCGCGCTGGCGTTCTGATCGGCTCGGGGATCGGCGGCCTGGAAACGATCTACGAAACCGCGATCATCCTGCACGAGCAGGGGCCGCGGAAGGTCAGCCCCTTCTTCATTCCGGCCTCGCTGATCAACCTGGCTTCCGGCCAGGTGTCGATCCGCCACGGACTGAAGGGACCGAACCATTCGGTCGTGACCGCGTGCGCTACCGGCGCACACGCGATCGGGGACTCTGCCCGCCTCATCAAGTATGGCGATGCCGACGTGATGGTGGCCGGCGGCGCTGAAGCGGTGATCGGACGGCTCGGCATTGCCGGCTTCTGCGCCGCCAAGGCGATGTCGACCAATTTCAACGACACCCCCGAGAAGGCCTCGCGTCCCTATGACAAGGACCGCGATGGCTTCGTGATGGGCGAAGGCGCAGCGGTGCTGGTGCTCGAAGAGTATGAGCATGCAAAGGCCCGCGGCGCGAAGATTTATGCCGAAGTGGCCGGCTACGGCCTCACGGGCGACGCCTATCACATCACGGCGCCGGCCGAAGGCGCTGAAGGCGGCTACCGCGCCATGAAGATGGCGCTGAAGAATTCCGGCATCGACCCAACCGAGATCGACTATGTCAACGCCCACGGCACCTCGACGCCGAAGGGCGACGAAGGCGAAGCCGGCGCGGTGGAGCGGGCCTTTGGCGATCACGCCAGGAACCTGTCGATGTCTTCGACCAAATCGGCCGTTGGCCACCTTCTGGGCGCCGCCGGCGCGATCGAGGCGGCGTTCTGCGCCCTGGCGATCCGTGACCAGGTGATGCCGCCGACGCTGAACCTCGACAATCCGAGCTTCGAGACGGTGATCGACCTCATCCCGCACAAGGCCAAGAAGGGCCGTGTACGCGCGGCCATGTCCAACAGCTTCGGTTTCGGCGGCACCAATGCGTCGCTGATCCTGAAGGAAGTGACCTGAGTTTAATGCTGCCCCGCTGCGCTGTGGCGGGGGCTTGCTGCGGACAATTGATTTTCGGGCCGGGGCAGGCACGGTAGAACAACCGCGACATGTCACGTTGATGAGGCCCCGATGCGATTCCTGAAAGCGCTGGTATTCTGGCTGTTCTTCCTTGCCTTCCTGGCAGGGGCCGGCGCTGCGGCGGGCTGGGTCTGGTTCAACAATGAACTGACGCGCCCGGGCCCGCTGGCACATGAAACCGTGTTCAAGGTTGAGAAGGGCGAGGCGCTGGCGACGGTGGCCGAGCGTCTGGAGACGGACGGTATGATCCATGATGCCCGCCTCTTGCGCCTCAAGGCGCGGCTGGACGGGACGGAACTGGGTGTGAAGTCCGGCGAATACATCATCGACAAGCAGGCTACGCTTCAGCAGGTGCTCAGTACGCTGATTGAGGGGCGTTCCGTGCTGCACCGGATCACGCTGCCCGAGGGGCGCACGACCGCGCAGCTGCTGAGAGTGATCGAGAAGGACGAGATCCTGACGGGCGACATGCCCGAGGTTTTGCCCGAAGAGGGTACGATGCTGCCGGATACGTACATGTACCATCGCGGCATGACGCGCGCAGAGCTGATCGCCAAGACGCAGCAGGCGCAGGCGGATCTGCTGGAAGAGTTGTGGCCCCAGCGCCAGGACGGGCTGCCGATCACCACGCCGCACGAGGCGGTGATCCTGGCCTCGGTGGTCGAGAAGGAAACCGGCCGCGCTGATGAGCGCCCGCAAGTGGCGGCGCTGTTCACGACGCGCCTGAAACGCGGCATGCGCCTGCAGAGCGATCCGACGATCATCTATGGCGTCTCGAAGGGTGAGCCCTTGTACAACAAGGCTGGCCAGCGGCGCACGCTCTACCGGTCCGAGATCGATCGGCACACGGACTGGAACACCTATCAGATCGACGGCCTGCCGAAGACGCCGATCTGCAATCCGGGGCGCGACGCGATTGCGGCCGTCCTGAATCCTCCGGAAACGGAGTACATTTTCTTTGTCGCCGACGGTAAGGGCGGGCACCTGTTCGCCCGGACGCTGGACGAGCATAACCGGAACGTCGCGGCCTACCGGGCATTCGAGCGCGGCGAGATCCTGAAGGAACGGGCGAACTGATGGGGATATTGTCGGGGATGACCGGCTTCGCGCGGGTCACCGGGGAAGAAAGCTGGGGCAGCTGGGCGTGGGAAGCCAAGAGCGTCAATGGCCGCTCGCTGGACGTGCGGGTGAACTATCCGCCGGGCTGCGAGGCGCTGGAGCGCGACGTGAAAGCGATGGCGGGCGAGCGATTCAATCGCGGCTCGCTGCAGGTCAGCCTGCGGATCGACATGGCGAGCGGGACGGGCGGCGTGGTGATTGATCATGTCCTGCTCACCACGCTCGCCGACGCTGCCC
>JBGSKU010000176.1:0-4352 GCA_041741055.1 Hyphomonas sp. | reverse complement strand
TGGCGAAGGCGGACTTTGCCGCGTTGAATGCGCGCGAAAGGAAGGCGGGGCGCAAAACCGGTCGGCGCGCTCACGGAGGCGGAAGCGGCAGCCGAGCTGGCGCGGCTGGCGCAGGAGATGGCGGAGGCGGACGCCGCCTATTACCAGAATGATGCGCCGGTCCTGACGGACGCCGCGTATGACGCCCTGCGCCTGCGCAATGCCGAAATCGAAGCACGTTTCCCGCATCTCGTGCGTGAGGACAGCCCGGCCGCAAGGGTCGGGGCGGCGGCGGGCGACGGGTTTGCCAAGGCACGCCATGGCGTGCCCATGCTGTCGCTGGAGAACGCGTTCGCGGATGAGGACGTGTCGGATTTCGCCGGCCGCATCCGGCGGTTCCTGGCGCTGGGCGATGACGTGGAACTGGCGATCACGGCCGAGCCGAAGATCGACGGGCTGTCGCTGAGCCTCACGTATGAAAAAGGAAAGCTGGTTCGCGCGGCGACGCGCGGCGACGGTCAGACCGGCGAGGATGTGACCAACAATGCGCGTACACTGAAGGATATTCCGGAACAGTTGGCCGGTAAGGGTTGGCCGGATTCCATTGAGGTCCGCGGTGAAATCTACATGGCGAAGGCGGACTTCGCGGCGTTGAATACACGCGAAGGAGAAGCGGGTCGCAAGACCTTTGCCAATCCGCGCAACGCTGCGGCTGGAAGCCTGCGTCAGCTGGATGTGGAGATCACGAAATCCCGCCCCTTGCGCTTCTTTGCTTATGCCTGGGGCGCGGCGAGCGGCTCGTTCGCGGAAACCCAGTCTGGCGCCGTCGCGAAGCTGGCGGATTGGGGGTTTCAGGTCAACCCGCTGATGGTGCGTACCCTGACGGTCGAGGAGATCCTTGCCTATTACCGCGACATCGAAGCGAAGCGGGCCAGCCTTGAGTATGATATCGACGGTGTGGTCTACAAGGTCGACCGGCTCGACTGGCAGCAGCGCCTTGGTTTTGTCAGCCGCGCGCCGCGCTGGGCAATTGCGCACAAGTTTCCGGCGGAGAAGGCCACGACGACACTACTCGGCATCGATATCCAGGTCGGCCGCACGGGGTCGCTGACGCCCGTGGCGCGGCTCGAGCCGGTTACGGTCGGCGGCGTGGTCGTGTCGAATGCGACCCTGCATAATGAAGACGAGATCGCCCGTCTCGGCGTGAAGCCGGGTGATACGGTCGAGATCCAGCGCGCCGGGGATGTCATTCCGCAGGTGCTGCGCGTGGTGGTGGCGGGGAAGGGGCCCGCCTGGGTGATGCCGGTGGAATGCCCGGTCTGCGGCTCGGCCGCTGTGCGCGAAATGGACGAGGATGGCGAAAGCGATGTGCGCCGGCGCTGCACAGGAGGCCTGATCTGCCCAGCCCAGGCGGTGGAGCGGCTGAAGCACTTCGTGTCGCGCAAGGCGCTCGATATCGATGGCCTGGGGGCGAAACAGATCGAGCTGTTCTTTGAAAAAGGCATTTTGCGCGCGCCGCAGGATATTTTCCGCCTAAGGACAAATATGGAAGCGGCCGGCCTGCCACCGCTGGAGGACTGGGACGGCTTTGGCGCGGCCTCGGCGAAGAAGCTCTATGCGTCGATTGATGCCCGCCGCAAGGTGCCGTTTGCGCGGTTCCTGAACGGTCTTGGGATCCGCCATGTCGGGCAGACGACCTCCGGCCAGTTTGCGCGCAGCTTTCTCAGCTGGCAGAGCTTCTGGGATGCGGTGAAGCGCGCGGCGGAAGGCGGACCGGACAGCGAAGGTTATCAGGAGCTGACCGGCATTGATGGTATCGGCGGGGCGGCGGCGAAGGCGCTGATCCAGTTCGAGTCCGAACCGCACAACCGGGACATGCTGGAGGCCTTGCTTTCGGAAGTCGAAGTCGAGGATGAAGTGCCCGCCGCGACGGACAGCCCGGTGGCCGGCAAGACGGTGGTCTTCACCGGGACGCTGGAGCGGATGACGCGCGACGAAGCGAAGGCGAGGGCGACGGCGCTCGGCGCAAAGGTTGCCGGATCAGTCTCCGCAAAGACGGATATCCTGGTGGCAGGTCCGGGGGCCGGCTCGAAGCTCGCCAAGGCCGAAGGCCTCGGCGTGCGCACGATGACGGAAGCCGAGTGGCTTGAACTGATCGGCGAGGCCTGAGGCCCGGGCGGTTTACTTGCCGCCTGGAATGAGGCGCTGGATGAGGGTGCGGCGCTGCGAATCGCTCACCGCTTCGAGGTCCACGCCTTCATTCGTAAGCAGACGATAACTCATCTTGTACCAGTCGCTGTCCGGATAGTTGTAGCCGAGCGTGGCGCCGGCCGCGAGCGCCTGGTCCTTGAGGCCGAGCGTCAGATAGGCTTCGACGAGACGGTGCAGGGCCTCCGGCGCGTGGCTGGTGGTCTGGTAGTTTTCGACGACATTGCGAAAACGGTTCACGGCGGCCAGCGTCTGGTTCGACCGCAGGTACCAGCGGCCAACGGTCATTTCCTTGCCCGCCAGCTGGTCGCTGACCATGTCGAGCTTCACGCGAGCGTCCTTGGCATATTCGCTGTCCGGGAATCGGCGAACGATGTCGTTCAGCGCGTCACGGGCCTGTTCGGTCGTCGCCTGGTCGCGGCCGACATCCGTGATCTGGTCGAAATAGCAAAGCGCGGTCAGGTAATAGGCGTACTCGGCTTCCGAACCGCCGGGGTGGAGCGCGAGATAGCGCTGCGTCGCCGCGATGGCGGTGGTGTAGTCGCGCGTCTTGTAGGAAGCGTAGGCCGACATCACCATCGATTTGCGGGCCCATTCCGAATAGGGGTGCTGGCGCTCGACCTCGGAGAACAAGGCGATCGCGGTAGGGTATTCGCGCGTATCGAGCTTGCTCGCGGCCTGGTTGTAGAGCTGCTCCACCGGGCGCTCGACATAAGCCAGTTCTGTCTTGCGCGCGGTCGACTGGCAGGCGCCGAGAGCGAGGGCGCAGACAGCGATGGCCAAGGGCAGGGAGGTGAGTCGGGACATTGGAGCGGCCTGTCTGTGCAACGGGATCGGAGGGACCCGTTTGCTTAGCCCGAATGCGGCGGGTTTTCCAAGGCCCGAATGGCAGGATGGTCCGGCTGAATACGGGCTGCGCAGGGATCAGACCGCCGCGCGGACCTCTTCCAGCACGGCGGTTGTGCCGGCTTCTTCCCAGCACCAGGCCGACGGCGAGGCGAGCAAGGCACGCACAAGGCGGTTGTTCAGGCCGTGGCCGGGCTGGACCGCGTCATAATTGCCGGCAATCGGCGCGCCGGCCAGCATCAGGTCACCCACGGCATCGAGCATCTTGTGGCGCACGAATTCATCTTCGCTGCGCAGGCCTTCCGGGTTCATGATGCCGTCTTCGCCGATCACAACCGCATTCTCCAGTGAGCCGCCGCGGGCGAGGCCCATGGAACGCAGCATTTCGACGTCGCGGGCGAAGCCGTACGTGCGGGCAAAAGCGAGGTCGCGGGCAAACATGCCCGGCGCGAGGCGCATGGCCATCTGCTGCACGCCGATATGGGCGTCGTCATATTCGATCCGGGCGCGCAGGGTCAGCACGTCATGGTCCGACGGCGACAGAACAGCATGCTTGGGGCCATCGCGCACTTCGATGGGCTCCAGGATGCGGATGCGGCGGCGGGCGGCGCCTTGCGTCTTCTGGCCGGCCATCATCATCAGCTCGTAGAAGACCGAGGACGACCCGTCCATGATCGGAACTTCAGGGCCATCAATCTCGATCAGCAGGTTGTCGAGGCCAAGGCCGGCAATCGCGGCCAAGAGGTGCTCCACGACCGCAACAGAAACGCCGTGCGCATTGCTCAGCGTCGTGCCGAGTTGGGTATCGGAAACGCACTCAGCATGTGCCTGGATCTCGCCGGTGCCGGCCGGAACATCGACGCGGACAAAGCGGACGCCCGAATTGACAGGGGCTGGCAGGATCGTCAGGCGCGCGCGGGCACCGCTGTGCACGCCGACGCCAGCACAGCTTACCTTGCGCGCAATCGTGGTCTGCCGTTCAGCTGCCATGGGTGCGGTCCTCAGCCCGGTTCATAAAAGTCACGGGACTTACATGGCCCGCACACCGGTCCCACTCAAAACACGCGATGTTTCGCCGTGTTACAGGTTGGGGGCCGGGCAGCGGGTATTGCTTTGATTTTATTGTGTTTTAGTCCGCAGGAAGTGTGTCGCCCAAGCGCCACACCTGCCGGTTAATGATTGGCCGAGCGGCGCAGGAAGGCCGGAATCTCCAGATCGGCATCATCGCAGGGTGCCGGCTCGGGGTGATCATCCGGCGAGGAGATGATCGGCGCGGCCGGCGCCGTGCCGCGCGGGGCCGGCGCAGTGTCGTTCTGGCC
>JBGSKU010000175.1:0-8685 GCA_041741055.1 Hyphomonas sp. | reverse complement strand
GACGAGCGAGGCGGTGTGGCGGCGCTTGCCGTTCACCAGCACAAGCGTCTGGTCCGGCGACAGGCCACGCAGCGTGGCCGGGCGGACCGAGTCGGTGCCGTCATTGAGGGCCGGGCGCGGGAAGTTGAAGGAGGGCAGGTTGACCGAGAGGGCCTGGTTCAGTTCACCGATGCCGATGTTCTGGATCGCGTCGGCAGAGATGACGTCAACCGGCGCGGCGGTGTCGAGTGCGGTCCGGTTCGCAACGCGCGTACCGATCGTGACAACCGTGTCGAGGGTCTTGGCTTCTTCCGTGGCGTCTTCCTGTGCCCAGGCCGTTGAGGCCCCGGCTGTGATGGCGATGCTCGCCACGGCGGCGAGAAGGATCTTCTTGAACTGCATGCTATCCGCTCCGTTGGAATAAAATCTGGGTGTTTGTAGAATTATTGTGTTTCCCCTACAGGACCGTAAGGTGTGGACGTGTTGCGGAGCAACAACCCAGTCACTCTCAAGCCACACTTAAGTTCGGCTTTTGTTGCATTTCGGTCACATTTTCGCACGGGAGGTGAACTTTGGCCCTGAAACGTCGACTCTGTCTGATCACTGGAGCCTCTGCGGGCATTGGCGCCGAATTCGCCCGGCAGTATGCCGCGCTGGGCTGGAACCTGGTTTTGACGGCGCGGCGCGCGGACCGGCTGGAGACGCTCTCGGCGGAGCTTCGCGCCGCGCACGGTGTCGAAGTGACGGTGATGGCCGAGGATCTTGCCGATGCCGGCGCGCCGGCGCGGATCGTTGCAGCGCTCGCGGATCGGGCCCTGGAGGTCGATGCGTTGGTCAACAATGCCGGATATGGCCTGCCGGGCACGTTCTTTTCGACGAAATGGGAAGATCAGGCGGCGTTCCTTCAGGTTCTGTACACGGCGCCGATTGAGCTGACCCACCGATTGTTGCCCGGCATGGCGGCGCGCCGGTTCGGACGGATCATCAATGTGGCGTCGCTGGCTGGCTATGCGCCCGGCAGCGCGGGACACACGTTGTATGCCAGCGTGAAGGCCGGAATGATCAAGTTCTCGGAGAGCATCAACGCCGAATGCTCCGCTCTCGGACAAACGGACATCCACTGCTGCGCGCTGTGCCCGGGCTTCACCTGGAGCGAATTCCACGACGTGAACGGCACCCGCAGCGAAACGGACAAGATGCCGAAATGGATGTGGATGGAGGCAGCGCCTGTGGTGAAGGCCGGTATCGACGCGGTCAACCGGGGCCAGCCGGTGGTTGTGCCGGGATTGACGAACAAGGCCCTTGCCACGCTGACGCGCCTCCTGCCTGAGCCGGCGGTCCGCGCCCTTGCGGGCAGCCAGTCCTCCCGCTACCGGCGGATGGATTAGGCGTCGGCGGGGCCGAGCACTTCCTGCAAGGCGTCGCGTGCCAGAACCGCCCGGGGGCCTGACTTCGTGGATTCGAACTCAGCCGCTTGCGCGGCAAGCCGGAGTGCCAGCCGGTAAGTCGACGCGCCGATCCCGTATCCGGCATATTCGATTCCGTTCCGGGCCATCGTTTCAAGCGCCGCGTAGGCGTGTGCCCGCATCTCGTCCTGGCGCTGGCGGAGCTTGCGCCATTCGAGGCTGAACACGGCCGGTATCTCCTCGCGCCAGATTTCGTCACCGAGTACCTGGTCCGGCTTGAGGACGCTGGCCGCCAGCAGCAGCACGGCGTTACGTGTCCTCAGCATACCAATCAGCTTGAACGCCTGCACGTGCGCATAGGCAAATTCCGGCCGGTTGCAGGTGTCGATGATCAGGCTGGCGAGGCGTCCGAGTTCGAGATTCGAGAAGTCACGCGGGGTGGCCTGGGCAGACTTCACGACATCTTCGAAATTCTGCTTTTCGACAAAGATGACATCATCATCCTTTGCAGAAGCGATTTTCAGGTCGAGCCAGCGGTCGGCGAGCTGGCCTACCTGGTTGCGCGGGTTGCCCGCGAGAAGGCCGTATTTACGGATCATCCATTTCGCGCCGGCCTTCAGATCCGGCCGGGAATCGGGAACCAGTTCGTTCAGCCGGTTGCGGTCGTAGGGCCAGGGCATGCCTGCCGTCCGCTGCTCGGTCACGTGGTGCTCGACGCGCGCAAGGAAGCTGGGCTTGGCGGTGAAATAGCCGTCCTTTCCCAGATCGATTACGGGGTTCTTCGCCTGCTCTTTCGGAGGAAGCTGGGCCCACTTGTCAAAATCGGCCTTGCTGGCCTTGATCATGCCGATTTCGAAGAAATCTTCCTCCGAGATCGGATCCAGCACATCGAGCTGGCCGGAATCGTAGAGTTTGCGCTGGGTCTGGTTTCGCTGGAAAATGGCGATGGCCTGGAACAGGGCGGCCATCACCACGAAATCGACCAGCACACGCGACCCAAACATCAGGTGTTGCGCAACCTCGCGGTTCTCCGGGTTCTGCATGATGGCCGGCTCGGCCTTGAGGCCGTAGATCTCGACCCAATCGACCAGCGGAACGGCCTTGAGCAGTTCTAATCCGAAAAAGCCGATCCAGTCATCGTAGCGGCCTTGCGTGCCATTCGTAAGGCATCGGGGATTGTCCGGCGCGGACAAATCCTGAAGGCAGAAGGCCCCGGTCATTTCGTTGAGCTGGAACAGGGTGAGCGGCACGAGGACGAACAGGAAGGCATAGCTGAGCAGGGCTTCGTCACGCAGGTCGTTCGAGAAGCCAATATGGATGTCCTTGCTCTTGGTCGTGCGCAGGCGTGACGCGGTCTCGCGGTCGCCCTCCACCCAGCTCCAGCGGCGCCCGACCGACAGCGCAAACAGGAAGGCCATCGCGATCGGGATCAGTCCCCAAGGCTGGGGCAGGGCATAGCCGAGCAGGGTCAGCGGCGTCATCACGCCGATGATCAGCGCATGGTGCCAGCCGAGACCGTGGCGCCCGTCCGGCGCCTGGATGGCGCCGGTGAGGGGCGCAATGATCCGAACAAGGATGGAGTCGATCCAGCTGACCAGGGTCGTCAAGGATGTGGCCGGTCCGACGGCCGCTGCCTTGGTCGCCATGTCGCGCTCCTGAAACAGGTTCAGGCCGCGCGTGACCGAGGACAGCACGATGAAGAAGACGAAGGCGAACATGACGAAGAGGGTGGCGATGAGGCCCATGTTGGGCCCCAGCGCCTCGAAGGCGTCATGTGCGGCGGCCCAGGCCAGTGAAACGATCAGGACCATCGTGAAGACGCCGAACAGGAGCGAGCCGCCCGAGATGGCGTCATCGCGCAGGATCGACTTTCCGGGACGGGCTTTCGCCAGCAGGCGTTCGGTGTGCACGATGCCGGCAATCGCCGGTGCGAACGAGGCCCCAAGCAGGGCCATGAAGATCGCAAGCCTTCCGGGCAACTCGAGATGCAGAACGCTCAGCGCGCCGGTCGTCGGCTGCAGCAACGCGAACACGCAAAGCGCGAGGAGCGACACGAACATCCAGATCAGCAATTCGGACAGCATCATGCGGCGCTTTTCCGGCGAGGCCTTGCCGGTCTCGCTGCGCTGGTCGACGCAGATGCGGACCAGCCGCGCGCCCTGGAACAGGAACCAGGAGGCCAGACCGAAGCCGATGGCCGCCCAGGCATCCGGACCCGCTGCGTCGGCGGGAACGCGGATGGGCCAGCCGATGGCCAGGGCCAGCGCCATCAGAAGGCCCGCCTCGAACGTGGCCAGCGCGGTCCAGTTCTTAAGTGTGACGTGCCGGCGCCAGTTTGCGGATTTGCCGCCTGCTTCTGTCGTCTCCACCATGACCCGCCCCGGTTAAACTTTTGTTTACCATAGCGCAGGGTTGAAAAACTTGAAGCGGAGATTCGTGCTTGGCGCGAACAATCCCGGCGCAAACAAAAACGGCCCCTCCGGGGGAGGGGCCGTCTGGATTGGCGGGACCGTTCAGGCGCGGCGGCGGGCGTAGCGCTGGCGGATGCGGATCGGCTCGTCGTCCCCGGCCGGGTTGTCGTCGGCCTCGTCTTCGATATCTTCAGCCTCGTCCGTGTCAGCATCCTCTTCGTCGAAGACGTCATCATCCGCATCGGCTTCGAATTCGTCTTCCTCGTCCGCGACGTCGTCGTCTTCTGTGTCGGCTGCGATGTCGTCTTCCTCATCCAGGAACACGTCATCGTCGCCGATTTCGTCCTCGAGATCCTCGGCGACATCGACCACGTCGTCCTCTTCGTCGTCGATATCGAATTTGGCATCGTCTTCCAGCGTATCGATGTCGTCCTTAATCATCACATCGTCTTCGTCGATGTCGGTCTCTGCGACATAGGCGTCATCGTCTTCCAGTTCCTCTTCGTCGAGGTCGTCTTCGAGGGCAGAAGAGTTCGCAAAGCGGGCGCGGATCCGGTCAGCGGTCGGCGTGGCGTCTTCCGAGCGCCAGTCGCTGGCCCGGCGGCGGGCAATGACAGGTCCCTCCGTGGGCGGTGCATTGTCCGGATTGCGGCGTTCGATAAAGGCGGGCTGCGCCGTATCGACGATGACCGGGCGGTGGACCCGCGGCGGCTCGATCTCGTCTTGATCGATGTTCGCTGCACCGAAATAGAGGTTCCAGTATTTCGCAATCACGTCGCCGCGTTGATCCAGTTTGCGCAGGCGGCGGCGCTCGGACCAGCGGGTGAGCTTGACGCCTTCGATCTGGAACTTGCGGGCAGCGCCGGCGGCCTGGCCGTATCCCGCATAGGTTTTCGGTGCGCCGCGGGCATGTTCGAACATCAGCTCGTTGGCGCCCTGGGCCTGACTACCGGCCCCGTCGGGCATCAGGTTGCGGAAGATATAGCTGAGCACCGGACCATCGAGCTTCGAATACTCGATCATCCGTGTGCCTTCGATCTCGCCATCCTGGTTGAGGCTGTAGGCGGACAGGTTGAAGCCGAAGCCGGACGGGCGGATCCGCACGATGGTGAGGCGTTCGCTGCCGGCCGGTCCGCGCTCAGCCTGCAACCAGGTGCCTTCGGTGTAGGATCGGCCGAGCACCATGCGGCGCAGCAGGCCCATCTGGAAGACGAGCGGGAAGACCCATTCGGTCAACATCAGCGAGCCCACGACCACAAGAGCGGCAATGCCGGCCACAGCACCCCAGTAGACCGGGGTCAGGCCGCCGGTGGCCGTGGCCAGCATGTCCGAGGCGACCGGCCAGGCCCCGCACAGGACAGCGGCCACGAGCGCAGTGGCGGCAGTGTTCGAGATGAGCCTGAAACGTGAATAGGGGTGCATCCGTCCGGCGACTCCTTGAAGAGACATTGCGATGACAGGGGGAATAGGGCTTCTCGCACCAATTTTCTGTTAACTTTCTGATGGTTAATAAGACCCTAATCAACCCTCAGCTGGTTAACGGGGTTTCAGGTTCCATTAACTTTTGCGCAGGCGGCGCGGCGGCCGGCTCCAGCGTTGTTGCGCCGCACAAATCGAGACTCGCCAGTTGCGGCGCGGGACTTATAATCAGGCGGGATCATACCGAACGAAAACACCGGAGGGAGCGGCTCATGGACGCCAGCGCAGTGCAGGACAAAACCAATGTCAGGATGACGGGACTGACAACCGCGATGGCGGATGCCGTCGCCGCCATCGAGACCTATGTCACTGCCGCGTCCCGCGCCGCGCGGGAAAGCCTGTCGCTGCCGAACGGCAAACCGGACCGCGCCGCGTTTGAACGCCACCAGCATCGCGCACACGGTCTGTCCTGGGTCGCAACCTATCTGGAAACCCTTCGCCAGACCGCGGGCTGGGCCAAGCGGCTTGAAGCCGATGGCCAGTTCGGCGAGGTCGAGGCGCTGCTCTGCCAGGTCCTGTTCGGCGAATATTGCGCGCAGCTGATCGGCGGCATTCCGATGAACCAGGGTGAGATGGTGCGCCCGGCCGATCTTGGTTGCTCGCAGGCGGACATGCAGCTGCTGTTCGCGCCGGCGATCCAGCGTTTCATCCTTGAAGGCAAGACGCCGGAAGTGATGGCGGCCGCCGCCACGTTCCTGCCGGACGCATTGTCACGCAACACGGTGGAGTTCACCGGTCTCGACGAGACGATGGAAATGGTGCGCGACCAGTTCGCGAAATTCGCCGCGACGCGGATCAAGCCGGTGGCGCACAGCTGGCACCTCGCCAACGACTATATCCCGATGGACGTCGTCAACGAGATGGCCGAGCTCGGCGTGTTCGGACTGACCATCCCGGAAGAATTCGGCGGGCTCGGCATGGGCAAAACGGCGATGTGCGTCGTCTCCGAGGAACTGTCGCGCGGCTATATCGGCACCGGCTCGCTCGGCACGCGGTCCGAGATCGCGGCGGAACTTATCCTGATCGGCGGAACGCCGGAGCAGAAAGCGAAATGGCTGCCGGCGATTGCTTCGGGCGAGATCCTTCCGACGGCCGTGTTCACGGAGCCCAATACCGGCTCCGACCTCGGCTCGCTGCGAACACGTGCGGTAAAGTCCGCAGACGGATCGGAATATGTGGTGACGGGCAACAAGACCTGGATCACACATCCCGTGCGCGCCGATCTGATGACGTTGCTGGCGCGGACGGATCCGGCCACGAACAATTTCTCCGGCCTGTCGATGCTGCTGGCCGAGAAGCCGCGCGGCACCGATGCTGATCCGTTCCCGGCCGAGGGCATGACGGGCGGCGAGATCGAAGTGCTCGGTTATCGCGGCATGAAGGAATACGAGATCGGGTTCGACGGGTTCAAGGTGAAGGCGGAGAACCTGCTGGGCGGCGTGGAAGGGCAGGGCTTCAAGCATCTGATGGCGACATTCGAGAGCGCCCGCATCCAGACCGCCGCGCGCGCTGTTGGCGTGGCGCAGAACGCGTTCGAGATCGGCCTGCGTTACGCGCTCGACCGCAACCAGTTCGGCCAGCCGTTCTTCAACTTCCCTCGCGTGTCCAACAAGCTGGTGATGATGGCCGCCGAACTGATGGGTGTGCGCCAGCTGACCTATTATTCTGCACGCCAGAAGGATGACGGCAAACGCTGCGACCTCGAAGCCGGGATGGCGAAACTGCTCGCCGCGCGCGTGGCCTGGGCTGCAGCAGACAACAGCGTCCAGATCCATGGCGGCAACGGCTTTGCGCTGGAATACCCGATCAGCCGTGTGCTGCAGGACGCCCGCATCCTCAATATCTTCGAGGGCGCCGGTGAAGTGCAGGCCATGGTGATTGCCCGCCGGCTGATCGAAGGCGGCAACTGAAGCCAGCCGCAAGAGGATATGGTAAAGGTGCGCCGCGGCGCCGCGCCAGCCTGCGGGTTCGGCGCCCAAACCGGTTTTCAGGAGACGCAACATGAGTACGACGGAAGAACGCCGCCGCACGCGTCTGCCTGAATGGCGGCGGCGCCTGAAGGTCGCGCGATGGCGCGGCATCCGCCAGATCCATCACAATGAAGTGGTCGAGCACGTCCATGAAGAGGGCGCGCTCTCGGGCCGCTACATTTTCATGAACGTGATGTCATGCGGTATCGCGATCCTGGGCCTGCTGCTGTCCTCACCGGCCGTGATCATCGGCGCGATGCTCATCTCGCCGCTGATGGGGCCAATCATGCTGATGGGCTTCTCGCTCGCCATTCTTGAACTTGCCGCCTTGCGGCAGGCGGTCGTGTCGCTCGCAGTCGGAACCCTCGTTTCACTCGCAACGGCCTTCCTCATCGTGTTCTTTTCTCCGCTTACGGAGATCACGACCGAGATCCTTTCCCGTGCCCGGCCGAACTTCTTCGATCTGATGGTCGCGGTCTTCTCGGGCCTCGCAGGCGGTTATGCCGTGATCCACCGCAAGGGCGAGACCATCGTCGGCGTGGCGATCGCTACCGCGTTGATGCCCCCGCTGGCAGTCACCGGCTACGGACTTGCCACAGCCCAGTTCCAGATCGCGGGCGGCGCCTTCTTCCTGTTCATGACCAACCTGCTGGCCATTGCCCTGATGGTGACCGTGCTGTCGCGTTTCTATGGCTTCGGCGAGCGCCACAGCCCGCGCCACACGGCCTGGCAGAACGCACTCATCGTGGGGGTGTTTGTGGCGCTGTCCATTCCGCTCGGACTGTCACTGCGCGACATCGCCTATGAGGCGCGCGTACGCGACGTGGCGCGCGACATGCTGCTGACGCCGTTCGACAGTTCCGAAGCGCGGGTAACCGACTTCGATGTGACCTTTCCGCGAAGCGGACCGGCGCGGATCAATGTGCGGGCGACCGTGCTGACGCCGGTGCGCGTGCCGGACGCTGAACTCGGCCTTGCAACGCAGTTGTCGGAACGCTTCCGCAGGAAGGTGAATGTCGTGGTCGACCAGCTGCTCATCGATGACGATGTCAGTTCGGAGACGGCGCGGTTGGCCGCTGTCGCAGAGTCTTCCTTCGGCGCGCCGATGCGGGCCCAGACGGCCCAGCTGGAAGCCATTGCGGCCGAGCGGCGCACGGAACGGGAGTTGCGCCTCGCGTTCCCCTATGAACTTGCCGGCGCGGACATCGATCCGCAGACCCGCCGCGCCGTGTTTTCGGCTGCGCCGACGGCCGGGGTCAGTCTGCCAGCTTACAAGCGACTGGAAGAGGGGTTGGCGCGCAACTTCCCCGACTGGACGATCCGGGTGGATCCGCCGCGAATCGAGTTACCGCCGATCGAGTTTGCGCCGGACTCGGCGGGTCTGGGAGAGATCCGGACCCAACTGGCAGCAGACCTTGCCTGGGGCCTGCAGCGTTGGGG
>JBGSKU010000174.1:0-1906 GCA_041741055.1 Hyphomonas sp. | reverse complement strand
GCGCGGCGGTCTTCGGCGCGGCGTTCAAGTTCGTTCTGCACGCCCGCTTCGTCCGTACGCCCACCGCGCAGGGCGGCAGCGGTGTTGTGGTAGAGATCTGCGAGGAGCTGGCCTTTCCAGGCATTCCAGACGGCCGGCCCGACGGCCTTGATGTCGGCCACGGTGAGAATGTAGAGCAGGAGCAGGCGCTCGAGCGAACCGACAAGGCCAGCGAATTTCGCGACGGTGCGCGGATCGGTGATGTCGCGCTTCTGGGCCGTCTCGCTCATTTCGAGATGGTGGCCGACCAGCCAGACGACGAGATCGGTTTCCTCCTTCGGCAGGCCGAGCCGCTCGCAGGCCTTGCGCGAGGTGATCATGCCAGCGATCTGCTGGTCGCCTTTGCCCTTGCCGGTATCGTGCAGCAGCATCGCGAGGTAAAGCGCGCGGCGGTTTTCGATCGTGCCGAAGAGTTCATGGGCCAGCGGCGCGATGTCCCCGCGCCCGTGTTCGAGGTCCGCAACGATGGCGACCGCGCGCAGTGTATGCTCATCGACCGTATAGTGATGATACATGTTGAACTGGGTCTGCGCGACGATGGTGCCGAATTCGGGGATCGCGCGGCCGAGCACACCGGCCTCGTTCATCCGGCGCAGCGTGGGTCCGGGATCGCTGCCGCCCAGGATGGCATCGAGAATCAGGGCCCGGGCGGCCGGCGTTTCGCGGACCGCTTCGTTCAGCACCCGGAGTTTCCGTGTCAGCACGGTCAATGCGGCAGGATGGATATCCTTTTGCTCACGCCGGGCAATGGTGAACAGGCGGATCATGTTCAGCGGATCGGCCGCCATGACATCGTCGCTGGTGATGTTGATCCGGCCGGCCTCGATCAGGAAGCCCGGCTCCGGCAACGCCTGGGGCGGGCGCACCGGCAGGAAACGGCGCAGGCCTTCCGGCTTCTTCTTGTGCTCGGCTTCCAGCTTGGCGGCGATGATGCGCGTGAGGCCGCCGACATCCTTGGCGACAAGGAAATAGCGCTTCATGAAGCGCTCGACGCCCTGCTGGCCCTCGCGGTCGCGGTAGCCCATGCGGGCGGCGATCTCGGGCTGCAGGTCGAAGCTGAGACGGTCTTCGGCGCGGCCGGTGACGAAGTGCATATGGCAACGCACGGTCCACAGGAAGCGCGCGGCACGGATGAAGACTGTGTACTCATGGTCTGTAAACGGACCATCACGCATCACGTCTTCCAGCGTGATGCCGCCATTCATGTGCTTGACGATCCAGTAGAGCGTCTGCAGGTCGCGCAGGCCGCCCTTCCCTTCTTTCAGGTTCGGTTCGACCACGTAGCGCGCATCGCCCATGCGGGCATGGCGGGCATCGCGCTCGGCCAGCTTGTCGGCAATGAACTGGGCATCGTTGCCCTTCACAGCCTCGCGTTGGAACAGCGCCACCATGTCATTGGCGAGATCCCGATCGCCGCAGATGAAGCGCGAATCCAGAAGGCTGGTCTTGATGGTGACGTCTTCCTGCGCCTGCTTCACGCACTCCATCGGCGTGCGGAAGGCGTTGCCGACCTTCAGGCCCATGTCCCAGAGGGCATAGAGCATGTACTCGATCACACTCTCCGTGTGCGGACTGGCCTTGTAGGCCCGCAGGAAGAGCAGGTCGGTGTCCGAGGATGGCGCCATGACGCTGCGGCCATAGCCGCCGGTTGCCATGATCGCGAGCCGTTCGGCCTCGGTGGGGTTCGAGGCACGGTGCACGTGGGTGACTGTGAAATCGTAGAGCGCGTGGATCACCTCGTCCTGCACGGCGGCGAGCAGGCGCGCCGTGTCGAGACCGTCAGCGCCCTGCTGGAGGCGCTCCTGCGCGATCAGGCGGCCACGGAACATGGCGCCGTGCAGCAGGTTCAGCGCGATCTTCCGGGCCG
>JBGSKU010000173.1:0-11587 GCA_041741055.1 Hyphomonas sp. | reverse complement strand
TCGCCGGGCAACAAGGCCTATGTCGAAAGCCTCGGCCTCTATGCGCGGGTCTGCACCTATGACGAGTCCGACACATTGCACGCGCGCGGCCTGACCGCCTATGTCGATTTCCTCGGGCGTCCTTCGCTGACCGCCGACGTGCATAACGCCTTGCGCGACCGGCTGGTGCGCAGCCTCGTGATCGGCGTGACCGACTGGGAAGGCAACCGCGCGCCGGTCGCCCTGCCCGATCCGCAGCCCGAATTCTTCTTCGTGCCGACCTATGCCGCCGAACGGGCGAAAGCGCTGGGACCGGATGTGCTGAATGCGCGTCTCGGCAAGGCGCTGAGCGGGTTCTACAAGGCCTCGTCTGCCTACCTGACGCCGGAGTCGGCCAAGGGCAAAGCCGCGATTCAGGCTGCCTGGCTCGATACGGTGGACGCGAAGGTCGCGCCGTCGAAGGGCCTGGTGCTCAGCTTCTGAAGGCCCGCCGCTCTAGCGGGCGATGACCTTGAACTCCGTGCGGCGGTTTCGCTCGTTGGCTTCCGGCGTCGAGGCGGGGTCCAGAAGGCGCGTCTCGCCGAAGCCGACGGAGGTCAGGCTCTCCTCGGAGACGCCCTTGTCGACGAGGTGGGCCTTCACGGCATCGGCGCGGTCCTGCGAAAGCTTCAGGTTGAAATCGTCGGCGCCGCGCGCGCTGGTGTGTTCACCGATTTCGATGACAAAGCCCTGGCAGAGGGTGGCGATGCCGGTGAGTGCATCAAGCAGGCCGGTGCTGACCGGCGAGATGCGGGCATTGCCGGACTCGAACAGGATGGAATGGCTGGCCATCGTGTCGTCGAAGGCGCGCTGGCAAGTCTGCAGGCTGGCGCCGGAGTCTGCCAGAACGGCGAGGCTTTCGCCCACCGCACGCTCGCCCGCTTCGACCGAGATGCCATCCACGACCAGAAGACCGGCCGCAGCCGTTTGGGGGTTTTCGGCAAGGGCGGCTTGACCCGCAGTAAGACCGGCGGCCTTTGCCTCAGCGCTGGGTGCGGTGCCGTTGATCACGGCAACCTGGCCGCGGAGCTTGAGGCCCATCCATGGAAAGCCCGCCTCGGCAAAGCCTGACTGAATGTCGCGTTCGGGACCCGCCGCGACGGACAGGCCGGCCTGCGCCGCTGAAACCGCGAGCAGCTTGCCACCCCGGAACTCGTACAGGCCTTCGGCCAGCGTGACGCAATCTTCGTTTGCGGCAGCCTCCTCACGGGCGACGCCCGGCGGCGGGGCATCGCATGCCCCCAGCATCGCCAGGGCCAGGATCGACGCGCAAACTGTTCCAGAACGGTAGGCCATCATGTCTCGTCTCGCAGCAATCGGGCCGTTGGCCCGGTCATTAACCGACAGCCCATGCAAGCCTTAAGCCGGGCGCGCGCGAAGGTCAAAACCCCGCCGCGAACGCTGTATTCAAGTATTACTTCAAGTTTTTATAGATTTCGCCGCCCTTCATTACGAAATCGACCGACTCAAGTTCCTTGATGTTCTTGAGCGGGTCTTTGGTCACTGCAATCAGATCAGCGTATTTACCTTGCTCCAGGGTACCGATGTCTTTGGACATTTCGAGATGTTCTGCAGCAACGGCCGTCGCAGAGCGGATTGCTTCTTCGGGCGAGAAACCGGCTTCGAACATAAGGGCGAATTCCTTGGCATTTTCACCATGGCGCGACACGCCCGTGTCGGTGCCAAAGGCGACATCGACGCCGCCCTCGTGCGCGCGGCGCAGCATGTCGAGCAGCAAGGGGGCGACAATGGCCGCTTTCGCCCGCGAGGGGGCAGGAAGCCAGGGTTCGTTGACCCAGGTGCCGACCGTCGCGCCGGCAAGCACGGTGGGCACCAATGTCGCGCCATGTTCCTTGAACAGGGCAATCGATTCCTCATCGACATAGGAACCGTGTTCGATGGAGTCGACACCGGCGCGGAGCGCCGCATCGACGCCGCCCTTGCCATGTGCGTGCGCCGTGACCTGACGGCCCATGGCATGCGCCGCCTCGACGATGGCGCGGAGTTCCTCATCCGAGAATTGCTGCTCAAGACCGGCCGCCGTGTTCGAAAGGACGCCGCCCGTCGCGGTGATCTTGATGACGTCCGCGCCTTCCTTGATCTGTTGGCGCACCGCGCGGCGGCAATCGTCGGCTCCGTCGCAGATCGACGAACCGGTGAAAGCTGCCATGACCTGTGCAGAATAGCCGTTGATGTCACCATGCCCGCCGGTGATCGAAATCGCGCTGCCAGCCGCTCGCATTCGGGGGCCCGGCACGGCGCCCCGGGCGATGGCATCGCGCAATCCGAACACTGCGTCATTCGAGCCACCGACATCCTGCACGGTCGTGAACCCGGCCTCCAATGTCTTGAGGGCAAAGGCCGCTCCGTCGAACGCGGAATCGACCTCGGAATTCTCGAACTCCTTGATCCGTCCGGTTGGGCTGAATTCCTGAGTGATATGGACATGGCTGTCGATGAGCCCGGGCAACACGTAGGCGTCTTTCAGGTCGATGATGGGCGCCTTGTTCTTTCTGGGCACGGTGAAGCCCGGCGTGATCGAGACGATGCGGCCGGCCTCGACGATGATGGTCTGGTCTGTGAGATAGCCTTCACCCGGTACGGCCAGAACGTGGCCGGCCTGAATGACCGCATCCTGCGCCGAAGCAGTTGCGGCAACGGTCAATGCGCCAAGCGCGGCGGTGACGAGTTTCAACATGAGCCTGCCCTTCCCCGGTATGCCGGGTGTAACGGTAGAGCATTCCGCCACCAACGCAACGCGTTACGAATCATCAATCAGCCGCCCGCCCGGATCCCGTTTCTCTGGTCCTTCCACCCTTGCCCGCCCGTCGCCGAACGCGGCGTCGCGCGCGCGGAGTGTGGCCTTCAGGCCTTTTTCCTGAACGGACTTGCGGAAGCCACCGGCGGCGCGTGTGTTGTGGCCGCGTACATCGTTTTCGACGGCGAGGCGTTGCAGCGTCCGCGCGCCCATAAGTTCCATCGCGAGATTCACGATCCGCTTGTTGGCGGAGAGGAGATCGGGATCGATCAAGGCAAGGCGCGCGGCGAGGCCCGTGACCTCGGCTTCGAGATCGTCTTCCGGTACGGCCTTCATCACGAGACCGATCTGCTGCGCTTCGCGGCCGGTGATCGTGTCGCCCGTCAGCATCAGGCGTTTCGCCCATTGCGGGCCGCAGTGGTAAACCCAGAACTGGTTCGGCAGCGCGCCGAGATCGCGCGCCGGCGGGAAGCCGAAAGTGGCCGTGTCTGCGGCGATCACCATGTCGCTCATCAGGGCCAGATCGCATCCGCCCGCGAGACAATAGCCGTGGACCTTCGCGATCACCGGCTTGTGCATGTCGAAGATGGCCATGCGCCAACGTTGCTGGCGTTCCAGCTGCCAGGCGTCGTCATCAATGGAGCGATGGCCGCGATAGGATTTTGCCGTCTTGTCCTCGACCGTCGAGACCGGCACAGCGCCGTCCGCGCCGGACAGGTCATAGCCCGCACAGAAGGCCCGGCCGGCGCCTTCAAGGACTATGCTGTGCACGGAGGTATCGTTGTCCGCCTCCCAGACTGCCTCGCAGAGCTCGTTCTGCATCACATAGGATAGCGCATTGAGCTTTGCCGGACGGTTCAGCGTAATGCGCGCGTGACCTGCGCGGGTTTCATAGAGGATGGTTTCGAACCCGGCCATGACAGTCGCTCCCCACAAGAGCGGCGACTATCTCCGGCCTTGGCCGGATTGCCAAGGCATGACGCGGCGTTCGGCCGGGCGTCAGTCTTCCAGGGCGCGCACGATGGCCTCGGTGATGGCCGGAACCGGGTGGCCGGTGAAATCCTTGTCGATCCAGGCCACGACCCGCTGCAGCAGATTGCCCTTGATGCCGGGACGCATCCGCCCGAGCGCCACCGGCGGCGCGGCAATGACAATGGCGGTGATCGCGCCGCGGGCGCAATCGGCCTCAAGATCGGCGACGATCCCGGCGATAAACCGGTCCTCCGCGATCTGATGCAGGTCGGGCGCCTCCTGGGCTGAACGGCGGCCATCTGCGGACTGGATCGTCCGGGGCGGCTGGTCACGGCCCTGTTGGTGCGTGGGCGGATTTTCCTGATCGTAGACCCGTAATGTTTTGAGTTTCGGCGCTGTGGCCGTGCCCTCATTCTCCAGCAGCACCGCATGGGCGCCGTCGGCGACCAGAATCCAGGTTCCCGTCTTCAGTTTCATTTCTTACTCCCCTTCGAACAGTCGACCGCTGCCTCGTCTCTCAGCATGCGATACTACGCGCAAAGGTCAGTCCGGAAAACTACGGAGTCGGGCTCAACCCGCGAAGGGCGGCAAGCTGGCCTGTACTTTGCGGGTGAGCCCGGCGCGGACGATGGTGTAGGCCTGCGTGATGCGAGCCTTGAGTTCGCCGGGCGGCAGGGCCTTCGGCGCCAGCGTCACCCATTTGGCCCGCGCCAGATAGGCGGCTGGCTGGGCCGCGCCGGATTCGGTCAGCACATGGAAGGCCTCGTCGCTGCATTTGAACGAGATCTTCGTGCAGGCCGCATCGGTGGCGGCGAACATCTTTCCGGCAATCTTGTAGACCTGGTCATCGCCCCACTGCTGCACGCACTCCGCGCCAGGGAGCGACAGGCAATGCTTGCGCAACGCCGCCGGTGTCATGCAAGGCGATCCTGAGGATAGTGCGGATAGCTGGCTTTCATGACGCCGTGATTGAGCAGCATCTCGGCGAGCTGGGTCGTGCCCGATTTGTCGAAGAACCGGGTACGAACCCAGTAGTTCTCCACGCGGCGCGATTCCGACAAGGCGACGATCTCGCGGCGTAGGAGATACTCCTCGCCAACGAAAAGCGGGCCGTCGATCATGCGGATCTCGAGATCGGCGAACAGGCCGATGCTGGGATTCTTCACCGGGAAGCGTGCGCCATGGCTGGAATAATTGCCCAGCACACTGATCATTTCGAGCGGGATGACCGGCTTGCCCCAGGGCGACGCCTGGGCATCGGAATACATCGGATGGGTTTCGGTGATGACCTTCAGCTTTTCGGCCAGCGAAAAGGGATAGAGGTCGCCCATATGCTGGTCAGGGCCCATCGAGACGATCTCGTTCTCGCGGCCGGTCATGCCGACCTTCAGGTCCGCGAGGATCACAAGATCGCCGGCGGGGCGAAGTTTCCTCATGCGCTCTTCCAGCAGCGTCTCGCCATGATCGGGGCCAAGGCTGGCGCTTGCTTCAAGGACGGGCGTACCGTCTTCCTTGAAGGCGCGGCAGAGCGTGCGCGTTGCGCCAGGCGCAGGCCGGTCGATCTCGGCGCGCACTTTCTCGCCTTCGAACACCATGTTGAGGAAGTGGGCGGAGAAGCAGCCGCGCTCGTACCAGGCCTGACCCCAGACATCGGCCAGCAACGGCACAAATTGCGAGAAATGCGTCGGCCCTTCGATGGGCCCGGCCTTGATGCCGAGGCGGGCGGCTTCGGCATCATCATGCAGCGACTTGTGGCCGGCATATTTCTGCTCGGTCAGCAGGTTCACCGGGCTGCGCAGCGCGCCTTGCAGTACATCGCTCATCTGAAAGTCTCCCGGTTGTTTCTCGTTGGATACTATCTCAGGCCCCGGCGGCGCGTTTGTCCAGCCGCATGCCGAAGAATGAGAGGAGGACCAGCAAGCCAGACAGGCACAGCGTGAGCATGGCCGTGCCGTGCCAGCCACCGTGATCGTAAACCCAGGTGGCGCCCCAGCTGGCCATGCCGCCCCCGATGAACATCAACACGATATAGGCAGTCATCAGCCGCGTCCGCACGCCGGCCGGCTGGCGCAGGAAGGTCATGCGGCCGGTGATGTCGATCATCGGGCCGATCAGGTTCATGATCACGAGCGGGATCAGCAACAGCCACAGGCTGTGCCCGAACAAGCCGAGCAAGCCGACCGCCACGAATTGCACGAGCGAAATAATGAACCGCGCCCGGCGCGCACCCGTGCGGTCGGCCCAGGCGCCGAGGCGCGGCGTGGTGAACAGGTTCAGGAGCGAGATGGCCGCGAGATAGCCGACCGTATCCGCGCCATAGCCCATTTCCGGCGAGGTGAGGTGCAGGCCAAGCGCCAGCCAGACCGACAGGAAGATGCCGAAGCCGAGCCCCTGGATGGTGCCGGACAGAAGCACTTCAGGATGCGCCCGCACGATTGGCACGATGGAAAAGACCAGCGCAATATAGTTCTGCGGCGGCGGCTCGGCCGCAGACTTGTCGCGCCCTTCCATGATGCTCGGCAACAGCAGTGTGATGACCAGCATCAGCCCGGCGGCAAAGTAATACACCGTGCGCCAGCCGAGATGTTCGCCAATCCAGCCGGCCCCGACCCGGGCAACCAGTATACCGGCGATCACACCAGTGGTCAGGGTGGCCGTGGCGGCGCCAAGGCGTGCCGGTTCGACGCGTTTCGAGGCGTAGGCTGGCAACAGGTAAGGTGTGATGGTCGAGAAGCCGAGGAAGGTGGAACCGGCCACGAACACCCAGAAACTGGTGGCAAAGGCCATGACGACGAGACCGGCCAGTTGGCCGGCCGCGAAGAGGATCGCGAGCTGGCGATTGCTGAAGCGGTCGCCCAGCGGCAACAGCAGGAAAATGCCGGCCGCCAGCGCGATCTGGTTGAGCGCCGGCACAAGACCGATCTCAGCGGGCGACACACCAAAATCTTTCGCGACCAGCGCGATGATCGGGTGGATATAATAGGCATTCGCCGTAACGACCGCCGCCGCAACGGCGAGCAGGAAGAGCTGGCGCCCTGTAAGGTAACGCCGGTCCGTCTCCGGGGCCGGCGTCACGGATGAAGGCGGCGTCACCCCTCCATGCCAGCGCGGCGGGCATAGTCCGCCGCGAACTTCGCCAGCGGCACAACCCGCGCCGCATTCGATTCCGCATTGGCGCTGTTGGCGGTGCCATCACGCACCCGCCCGATGATGCCCTGAAGGATGCCGGCCAGGCGGAAGGCATTATAGGCGAAGTAATAGTCAAGTTCCGGCAGCCCCTGTCGGCCCGTGTGCTGGCAATAGAGCGCGACGTACTCTTCCATCGTGGGAATGCCCCAGGCCTTGAGGTCCGGGATGGCCATGATCGAGCCCCGGGTTGAATCGCCCGGCGGCATGACCCAGTTCATCAGGTGGTACGAAAAGTCCGCAATCGGATCACCCAGCGTGGACAGCTCCCAGTCGAGCACCGCGATAACCTTCGGCTCGGTCGGATGCAGCACCATGTTGTCGAGGCGGTAATCGCCGTGCACGATTGTCGTCATGTCGCCGGGCGGGATGTTCTTCGGCAGCCACTCGATCAGCTTTTCCATCTCCGGAATGTGCATGGTCTCGGAGGCTTTGTACTGCTTGGTCCAGCGGTGGATCTGGCGGGCGACATAGTCTCCCTCCTTGCCGAAGCCTTCGAGGCCGGCTTTCTTCCAGTCGACATTGTGCAGGTCCGCGAAAGTCTTGACCTTGGCTTCATAGATCTTTCGGCGCATGGCCGGCTCATACTCCGGCAGCGTGCCGTCCCAGAGGATGCGCCCCTCCACCATGTCCATCACATAGAACATCGTACCGACGACGCTTTCATCCGTGCACAGCCCATACGGGCGCGCGACCGGGTAGCCGAGCGGATAGAGCGCATTGATGACGGTGTACTCCCGGTCCACCGCGTGGGCGCTCGGCAACAGGTTGCCGGGCGGCTTGCGGCGCATCACGTATTTCTTCTTCGGGGTGACGAGCTGGTAGGTCGGGTTGGACTGGCCGCCTTTGAACTGGCGCACCTCCAGCGGGCCTTCATAGCCCTCCACATTGGCCTGCATCCACGCGGCGAGATTCGCCTCGTTGAACTTGTGGCTGTCGACGACCGGTTTGGTCCCGGAATACAGGTCCTGTGCGTTGGCGGCCTCTGCCATTTCGGTCTCCCTAAATTCTGCCGGATTTTGTACACTACCATACTGATACTACCCGGCCCGCCAAGGCCTGCCCTTACGTCGCCAACAGCGCACCCCAGGAAGGATACCCGCAGCATGAAGCGTCTCGTTGCCCTGTTCCTGCTCGGTTTTTCCACCCTTGCGGCACCCGCTTTCGCCAAATCCCTCGACCCCAGCGGCAAGATCCGGCCCGAATTGCTGGACCAGGCAGTGGCGGCACTGAACGCCCATGGCGAGAAGGGTGAGCAGACCGGCAAGCTGGTCGTGGTGGATTACAGCCTGCATTCCAGCAGCCCGCGCCTTTTCGTGATCGACCTGGACTCCGGCGTGGTCGATGCGTTCCGCACAGCGCACGGCAAGGGATCGGACCATGACCATGACGGCTATCTCGACAGCTTCTCGGACGTCCCCGGCTCGTCTGCGAGCCCGCAGGGCCTTTACCGGACCGCCGAAGAGTATTCCGGCGGCCATGGCCGCTCCCTGCGTCTCGACGGTCTCGACACGACCAACGCCAATGCCCGCTCGCGCGCCATTGTCATCCACTCGGCGGTGTATGCCGAGCCGGAACATGTGGCCAAATACGGCAAGCTTGGCCGGTCCAACGGCTGTATCGTTTTCTCGTCCGAAGACCTGACCGCCTTCCTCGATGAGGTGCCCAAGGGCACCCTGCTTTATGTCGGGAAGTAATCCCTTGATCGGCGGGGCCCGGCAAGGCTAAACCCCCGCGCATGACCGATACACCGCCCGACCGCCTTTCCATCTATCCTGACAGTCCGCACTACAACTATGACGTGCTCGCGCGCGGCATCGGCGTGCGTTTCCGCGGCGAAGAGAAGACGACGGTCGAGGAGTATTGCGTCTCCGAAGGCTGGATCAAGATCGCCGCCGGCAAGGCGCTGGACCGCAAGGGCCGCCCGCTGCAGCTCACCCTGAAAGGCCCGGTCGAGGTCTGGTTCAAGGACGAACCGGCCGCCTGATTTCCCGCCCCGCGCTCAGCGCCCGGCCGGCAGGATGATATCGCATTGCGACAGGTGCATCTCGCGGATC
Organism: Hyphomonas sp.; assembly: GCA_041741055.1. Classification (GTDB taxonomy): domain Bacteria; phylum Pseudomonadota; class Alphaproteobacteria; order Caulobacterales; family Hyphomonadaceae; genus Hyphomonas. Next base: position 2,596 of record JBGSKU010000173.1, on the reverse strand, counting down.
CGCGCGAGCGCCCGGTGCATGATCCTGCGGTCCTTGTCGTACATCAGTTCCAGCGTGATGCCGCGCAGCGAGAGGATCAGGATCCGGGCGTGCAGAAGGCAATGCTCGTGAAAGGTCGCATCCACGCCCGCCGCTTGGATCAGCTCCAGGGTGTACTGATCGATCTCGGTCTCGATCCGGTTGGCAATCGGCCCGAGCGCTTGGGCGAGCGCGCCGTCCCAGCGCGCGGCCAGCAGCACTTCAGTCACCACCACCGCCTCGGGAATGTTCTGGGTTTCCCAGAATACATTACACATCTCGCGCACGCGCTGGACGGGATCGTCAATCTCCGCCCCGCGCCGGCGTGTATCTGACACCATCGCCAGCATCGCCGCTTCGATGGCGGCCGACATCAGCGCCACACGGGTCGGAAACTGGTTGAGCACGGACCCCCGGCTGATACCGGTCTCCTCCATGACGGCCTCGATCGATGTGCCGGCATAGCCCAGCGAGTTCAGGCAGCGGATGGTCCCGTCGATCAGCGCGCGGCGGGTCTCTTCGCCGCGACGGGTTCGGCGACGCGCGGCTTCTGCGGGAGCCGTGGAGGGCTTCAGATCCTGTGACATGATCGGACTAAGACGGCTTGGCAGCGCGGCGTCAACCGGGTCCGGAAATTTTTCTAGTCAATATTGACTAATATCTGGATCGGCGTAGCCTGCCGGCAAGATCGCCACGCTTCGCCGGAAAGTGGCAGAGAGGGCCGCAGGGCCACAGACAATTCAAACCGGCATCTGGAGGAAACACCATGAGCGACGCCAACGTCAAGGAACCCGCTTCGGCCGGCACCGGATACCAGATCTTCCGGACGGCCACTTCGCCCTCGCTGGACGAGACGGCGCATATGGAAGTTGTCGGCATGAATCCCGAGTTCGAGGCCGGCATCACCAAGGCGCTGGAAGCGGGCTTTTCCGAAGGCAACATCGTCAAGACGCTGTTCTCCCGCCCCGGATTCAGCCTGACTTATGCCTGGTTCAAGAGCGGCTTCCCGCTTCCTCTGCATACGCACGATGCCGATTGCCTCTACTACATCGTCGCGGGCAGCCTGCAGCTGGGCACCGATACGCTCGGCCCCGGCGACGGTTTCTTCCTGCCGGCCAACAAGGCCTACCGCTACACGCCCGGCCCGAAGGGTGTGGAGGTGCTGGAGTTCCGGGGCCAGGAGAATTTCAACATCGACTTCCTCGCCAAGTCCCTGCCCGCCTGGGAGAAGATCGCAAATGCGGTTTCCACGCGGCGTGAGGATTGGGCCGGCGAAGTCCCGCCCAGCGCAGTCCTCGCCTGAGCGCGGCGGCTTTCCGATGAGCCTCAAGCGATTTGAAAACAAGGTGGCCGTGATCACCGGCGCTGCCTCCGGCATTGGCGCGGCGACGGCCCGCCTCTTCGCGCGCGAAGGCGCCCATATCGTTCTGGCCGATATCGGCGACGAGGGCGGACGCACCCTCGCCCGCGATCTTGGCCCCACGGCGCTCGCCGTGCGCTGCGATGTATCGAAGCAGAAAGACGTCGAGGCGCTGATCCAGACCGCCGTCGACACGCATGGGCGGATCGACATCCTGTTCAACAATGCGGGCATCGGCTCCTACGGAAACACCGTGGAGACGACCGCCGAACAATGGCTGAACGTCATCGCAGTCGACCTGCACAGCGTGTTCTATGCCTGTCACGCGGCGATCCCGCACATGCCGCGCGGCAGCGCCATCGTGAACACCGCCTCGATCTCCGGGATCGGCGGCGACCATCGCTTCGCCGCCTACAATGCCGCCAAGGGCGCCGTGGTGAACTATACCCGCTCGATGGCCGTCGATCATGCGCGCGATGGCATCCGCGTCAACGCGCTCTGTCCCGGCCTCGTGGACACGCCGATCACGGCCGGCGTGCACCAGATCCCCGGCCTCAAGGAGGACTGGACCAGCCGCATTCCGCTGCAGCGCGCCGCGCAGCCTGAGGAGATGGCCGAGGTCGTCGCCTTCCTCGCGTCGGACGCGGCCTCCTATGTGACCGGCTCCATCATCGTCGCCGATGGCGGCGCGACGGCGCATACCGGCCAGCCCGACATCGCAAGATTTGCCGATCTGCCCACCGGCTGATCCGTACACGAACCTCAGGAGACGCTCATGCGCGCTGTCACGCTCCACGGGCGCACCTTTGCGGTGCGCGAGTTACCGGACCCCTCGCCCGCCGCGGGTCAGCTGCTTGTCCGCCCGCTCTTCACCGGAATCTGCGGCAGCGACCTGTCCTTGCGCAAACAGCTCGCCGCCCTCGCCGACACGTTGCCCGCCGACCAAATTCCGGTGATCATTCCCGGCCATGAGTTCTCGGCCGAGATCGTTGGCATTGCGCCGGGCACGCCGACGGCGCTGAAAGTCGGCGACCTGATCACTGGCCTGCCCTTCACGCATACGCATGACGGCCCACAGACCATCGGCATCTCGCCGGGCCATGGCGGCGGCCTCGCCACGCTGAGCTGTATCGATGCCGTGCGCAGCTTCCGGATTCCGGACGGCGTGCCGGCCGACCTCGCCGCGTTGACCGAACCGCTCTCCGTGGGTCTGCACGC
>JBGSKU010000172.1:0-5532 GCA_041741055.1 Hyphomonas sp. | reverse complement strand
CCTCGCCCGCACCGTGATCAATGCGGCCGGCCACCATGCCATCCGCATCGCCGGCGCCATCGAGGGCCCGCACACGGCCCACTTGCCGGCGCCGCACTATGTGAAGGGCAGCTACTTCACCATCCAGGGCCACACGCCCTTCTCACGCCTGATCTATCCGATGCCGACCTCCTCCAGCCTCGGCCTGCACCTGACCATTGACCTCGCCGGGCGCGGCAAGCTGGGTCCAGATGCCGAATGGCTGCCCGATGAGGCCCGGCCACCCTTCGACTATCAAGTGGACCCAGCCCGCGCGAAACTGTTCCACGCCGAAATCGCCCGCTTCTGGCCCGGCCTGACGCTGGAGCGGCTCAGCCCCGATTACGCCGGCGTGCGGCCCAAGCTGGTGCCCAGGGGCGCCCCGTCGGGCGATTTCCGCATCGAAGGGCCCGAAACCCATGGCAGCGCCGGCCTCATCAACCTTCTGGGCATCGAAAGCCCGGGCCTGACCTCGTCGCTCTCGATTGCAGAGCATGTCGCGGAATTGGCAGGATAGGGCGCTTGCACGCCCCCGCCCCAATGTGTATCAGGCGCCTTCGCTGATGCGGCGAATGGTTCGGTAGCTCAGCTGGTTAGAGCGCGCGACTCATAATCGCGAGGTCGACGGTTCAAGTCCGTCCCGAACCACCATTCACGCTTTTCCAGCCATTCTGTTTTCCAAGACTTGCTTAGCCCGGGCGCGGATTGCAGTCGAAAGACGTTTGGCTCTCCCATACTCTCGCGCACGAACTTTGGCCGTTTCGTCAATCCACTGCCCCGATATGCGAACCGTGTGTTGAGCGCGCCGATTGTCTATTTGCCAGACAATTCTGCGGCTTATGGTTCGATCTCTAAGCATGTCCCTCATAGTGGGCTTCAAGTAGTTCAATTCGTTTCTCCGAGTGATGGGGCGCTATTTACCCGAATCGAACCTTATCGAGTTCAGGTTGGGGAACGGTGGGAAGTCTGGTTCCAAACCACCATTCCCTTTCCTTCCAACACGCTTCCTGCTCTCTGTCGGAGTCGAGGAGACCTTCCTATGCCGCTCACCACGCGTTTCCTGTCATTGGCGCTCGGCGCCCTCGTGGCCGCTGCCAGTCAAGCCGCCCCGACATTTGCGCAGGAAGCCCCCGCAGACACCTCTCCCCCCAAGATCGCGCTGGTCCTGTCCGGCGGTGGCGCGCTGGGTCTCGCCCATATCGGCGCCATCCAGGAACTCGAACGCCTCGGCATCCGGCCAGACATGGTGGTGGGCACCTCGATGGGTGCCGTCATTGGCGGCCTCTACGCCTCCGGCCTCAACAGCGCCGAACTGGAAGCCGTGGCCGGGGACGTCGACTGGGCCGGCGTCTTCTCGCCCCAGCCTGACCGGGACAAGCTGACCTTCCGGCAGAAGCAGCAGCAGGCCGAATTTCCCGGCACCGCCGCACTCGGCGTCTCGCCCGCCGGCATCCTGCTGCCGACCGGCGCGGTGCCCGACCAGACGCTGATGAAGGAATTGCGCCGCCTCACACCGGCCCGCAGCCGGCTCGACAATTTCGACGACCTTGCCATCCCCTTCCGCGCGGTCGCCACCGACATCGCAACGGGCGACGCGGTGGTGCTCGGTTCCGGAGAGCTGCCGATGGCGATGCGCGCGTCCATCTCCCTTCCCGGCGTGTTCCCGGCGGTGCGCCTCGACGGCAAGCTTCTGGTGGATGGCGGGCTGGCCGCGAACGTGCCGATCAGCGTTGCGCGCGACATGGGCGCCGACATCGTGATCGCCGTATGGACGCCCAATGCGCTGCTGCCGGAAGACGATATCGGCTCGGTGGTCGATGTTCTTTCGCAGACCGTCAGCCTGCTGATCCTCGCCAATGAGCGTGCAGAAATCAGCACCCTGACGGACGAGGATTTCCTCATCAAGGTCGAGACCGGCGATATCGGACCCACCGCGTTCGCCCGCGCCGTGGACCTGATTACGGCCGGACGCAAGGCCGCGAACTCAGAATCCGAACGCCTCGCCACGCTCGCCCAGTCGCGCCCGCCGGTCGTCTATGCCTCCACGATGGTGGACGAACCGCCGAAGATTTCCTTCGTCCGCATCGAGAACACTTCCCGCCTCAACCAGTCCCTGCTGGAAAACAAGTTGATTGATCTGGTCGGCAAGCCGGCAGACTCGGCTGCCATCGACGAGGCGCTGGACCGCATCTACGCGCTCGGCCCCTTCGAGCGAGTCGACTATGTCTATGCGGACGAAAACGGTCAGACCGGCCTTGTCGTGCGCGCCGAAGACAACGTGCCAGACGCCGGCCGCGTCCGCTTCGGCCTGATCGTGGAGAACGATTTCAACACCGAATCCGACGCCGCCCTGTCGGTCGATTTCCGCAGTCCCGTGCTCGATGCCTATGGCTCTGAGATCGTGGCACGCGCCACGCTCGGTGATTTCAATGAGCTCTCCGCCGAGTATTTCCGGCTGCTGGATCCATCGCAGAACTGGTTTACCACCCTGCGCGGCGAGATCCGCAATCGCCCGGTCAACCTCTACTCCGCACGCGGTTTCAAGGAAGCGGGCTTCGACCTCACCTATGGCCTTGCCGCGATGGAAGGCGGCTACCAGTTCGGCAATGTCGGCGAAGTCCGTCTCGGCATCGAACTGGGATCAGGCCGCGCCAAGCTGAACGAGGGCTTCGCCACCTTGTCCGAAGTCGATATCGATATCGGCCGCCTCGTCGCCTCCGGTGCCTATGACACGCTCGACGATCCCTTCTTCCCGCGCAGCGGCGTGCGTGCCGGCGCGCAGTGGATCCAGGGTTTCGAAAACCTCGGCGACAATGCCGACTTCCAGACCCTGAACGCCTCGACGCTCGCGGCCACGAGCCTCGGTTCCAACACGTTCATCGCCGCGCTCGCCGCCGGCCAGCGGATCGATGGCACTGCGCCGCTCGATGCGCTCTACCGGGTCGGGGGCCTGTTCAGCCTGTCCGGCTATCGCAAGGAGGAACTCGCGGGCGAAAATTTCGTCACGGCACAGATGATCTACCGGCGCAAGCTGCTCAACAATTCCGAGCAGATCTTCGGCCTGCCCCTGTACGTCGGCGGATCTGTCGAACTCGGTGATGTGTGGCAGGGCAGCAGCAGCTTCGATACGGGCGACCTGCGCCTGGGCGGCAGTGTCTATGTCGCCTCCAGCACCGCTTTCGGCCCGGTCTACCTCGCCTTCGGCCGTTCCGAAGGTGGCCGTCAGTCCGCCTACCTGCTCATCGGCCGGACATTCTGATCCTGCAATCAGAACCGGTCTGGCCGCAGCACCTTCACTTCGGAAACATTCAGCACGCCGATATGGGCTGAAAGCAGCGTCTCCAGTTGGGTAAGCGCTGTTTCGATCGTGGCGGCACTCCCGACAGACACAATGACCACCATGTCACCGGCCGCAGAGAGGTCGGTGTCCCGGTTCCAGTGATTGCCCCGTCCGTATCCGGACAAGGCAGGCAATACAGTATATCCCGACAGGCCTGCGGTTTCGAGAATGTTGCAGGCGCGGCGCGTCGCCATACGTTCGATGATCAGCTCAAGCCGGTGCCGGGTGTGCAACGTCGTCTCCTTCAAGGCGTAACGAGTTTGGCCAGCCAGATGTAAAGTGGCAGGCCAACGATGAGGTTGAACGGAAAGGTGATCCCGAGCGACAGCGTCAGGTAGATCGCCGGCTTCGCCTTGGGCAAGGCCAGACGCATCGCTGCGGGAACGGCGATGTAGGATGAAGACGCCGCCAGCGTGATCAGCAAGGCCGCATCGCCCACCGGCATCCGGTTCAGCAGCGCAAGTCCAGCTGCCAAGCAGGCCGAAATCAGCGGCATGTAGAGGCCAAAGCCGATGGCCGCCGGCCCCAGCATGCGCCAGCCATTGCGCAGGCCGCGCCCAGCCGACAGACCCATATCGAGCAGGAACAGACACAATACACCCTGGAAGGGTTCCACGAAGAATGGTGCGATCCGATCCATGCCTTGCGCGCCGGTCAGCCAACCGATGACCAGGGAACCGATCAGCACGACCACCGAAGCATTCAGAAGCACTTCCTGCGCCAGCTCGCCGCGCTCGGCGCCAGCAATGGCGGATCCCTTATGGCCGCGGCGATAGACGATCATCAGTGCCGAGATGATGGCGGGCACTTCCATCATGGCCGCTACCGCGACAAGGTATCCGGATGTGACGAAGCCTGCGGCTTCAATCGCCTGCCCTGCCGCCACGAAGGTGACGATTGAGATCGAGCCATAATGCGCGGCAACTGCGGCCGCATCCGTCCGCTCCAGCCGGCTGGTTGCGCGCAAGAGCGCAAAGGCAATGATCGGCAGCAGGAAGGATAGCGCGATGCCGGACAGCATGACGAGCACGACGTCCAGGCCGAGCGCATTCTTCGACATCTCGACCCCGCCCTTGAGGCCGATCGACATCATCAGGTAAATGGCGAGTCCTTTGGCGAAGGCCTCAGGGATCGACATCTGCGATTTCAGGAGCGCCGCGCCGAGCCCCAGCAGGAAAAACAGCACCATTGGCGACAGTAACGTGGCGAAAGCAACATCCATGGCAAGCCCCCGTTCCACCCGCCGCCGCGCCGCAGGCCATTATCTGCTCAGGCAAGAGCCACCGCCGCAGTTCCGTACGGTTGCGGCGGTGGCTGATTCGTTTCGGCTTGTTGGGCCGCCGGCTTACGGCGTGTAAGGCACCGAGGAATGGTGCACGCTGATGCGCAGCTGACCTTCCGGATCGCGGATGTAAACAAAGGTGTATTCCACCTTGGTTTCATCCGTGCTGCCGTCCGGGGTGAAGTAGTAGTTGCCCATCGCGTAAGCGGTGTCGCCCTGCGTCAGGATCTCCTGCTCGCCCCAGCGCACATTGGTCCAGGGCCGGATCGCGAAACCCTTGTCCTCGGAGATTGATCCGCCCACGAAGTAAGACAACGCCTCATCCTTCGTTTCGCGGAACTGGTCCTGTGCGGCGAGCGTCGGCTTGAACAGCACGCCGCCCTGATCGTAGGCGTAGAGGGTTGCGATATGGTCCTCGGCGGCCTTGCGATAGTCGCCACCAGACTTGAACGCCGCGCCAATCGCGACGATCCCGTCCGACCAGAGTTTTTGCGCCGCCAGCACATCGGCTTTCGAAATCGGCGCAGGCGCCTGGCTGCCGGTGACCGCGGCAGGCGGAGCACCCGCCGATGAAGCGCACGCCGTCGTCGGCACCATCACGGCGCCCAGCGCCAGGGCGGCCACACCTTGTTTGAACGTCAGCATAGTCGTGATCTCCAGAGTGTCAGAATTCATCCGGACAAGGAGGGTCCTTGTGCGTAACCCGGCTATGCGCCAGACCGACATTAAGGATCAAATCGAATGATCTGACGGATTTGATAGTTTAAAACTATCGTTCGTGCTGGAGCAGGTTGCCGGCCGCCCGGGCCAGGATCTGCGCCATCAGCCGCAAGCCGGGCTGCAGGGGCGACGTGTCGCGCCAGATCAGCGAGATGCAGCGCGAGGCGATCGG
>JBGSKU010000171.1:0-3081 GCA_041741055.1 Hyphomonas sp. | reverse complement strand
GGCGGCGAACATCATCGCGATGGCATGTTCGGCGGTGGTGATGGCATTGCCGAACGGGGTGTTCATCACCACGACGCCTTTGGCGGTGGCGGCCTTGATGTCGATATTGTCGACGCCGATGCCGGCGCGGCCGATGACCTTCAGGTTCGTCGCGGCGGCGATCACGTCGGCGTCCGGCTTGCAGGCCGAGCGCACGGCGAGGCCGTCATAGTCGCCAATGATCTTGATCAGGTCTTCCTTGGACAGACCAACCTTGATGTCGGTTTCAATGCCGCGCGCCTTGAAGATTTCCACGGCGGCGGGGGAGAGCGTATCTCCGATGAGGACTTTGGGCATTTGAGTTTCCTGCTTCTGTAACCGCTCATCCCCGCGGAGGCGGGGATCGGGTCAAGGATGTGATGGGGCACGCGGCCCCCGCCTTCGCGGGGGCGAGCGGTTTCATTTGATGCGTCAGGCGAGCTTCGCGGCTTCCTCATGGAAGGCCCAATCGAGCCAGGGGAGAAGCTTCGTCACATCCGACGGCTCGACCGAGCCGCCGCACCAGATGCGCAGGCCCGGAGGGGCCTTCGCATAGCCGGCGGCGTCGAAGCAGGCGTTCTCGGTCTCGAGGCGTTTCATCATCTTCTTGATGAAATCGCGCTGGCCGGCCTCGTCGAGCGCAGTCACGCGCGGATCGACGATCTTGAAGGTGACGCCGGTGTTCGAGCGGATGGACTTGTCGGCGCAGAGGAATTGCACCCAGTCCGTCTTGCCTTCCCAATCCGTCAGGGTACGGAGGCTGTCATCGGAACGCTCTTTCAGCTTCTTCCAGCCGCCGAGCCGTTCGACCCAGTCGAGCGCCTGCAGGTAATCCTCCACGCACAGCATCGAGGGCGTGTTGATCGTGGCGCCTTCGAACAGGTCCTCGTCGAGCTTGCCGCCCTTGGTCATGCGGAAGAGTTTCGGCAGCGCGCGGTCCGGCACATAGCTTTCGAGGCGTTTCACGGCGTTCGGCGACAGGATCAGCATGCCATGCGCCGCTTCGCCGCCGAGGCATTTCTGCCAGCTATAGGTGATGACATCGAGCTTCGCCCAGTCGATCTCCTGGCTGAAGGCGGCGGAGGTCGCATCGCAGATCACGATCCGGTCCGGGTTCGGCTTGATCCAGTCGGCATCGCGCACGCGCACGCCCGAGGTGGTGCCGTTCCAGGTGAAGATGATGTCGGCATCGTCGCGGGCTTTCGAGAAGTCCGGCAGCGCGCCGTAATCGGCCGTGTAGGTCTTGCAGTCGGCGAGCTTGAGCTGCTTGGTCGCGTCCGTGACCCAGTCGGAGCCGAAGCTTTCCCAGGCGAACACGTCGACGGGCTTTGCGCCCAGCATCGACCACATGCACATCTCGACCGCGCCGGTATCGGAGGCGGGCACGATGGCGACCCGATAGCCTTCCGGCAGGCCGAGGATCAGCTTGGTGCGATCAATGGCGGCTTTGAGTTTCTTCTTGGCGTCGCCGGACCGGTGCGACCGGCCGAGGGCGGCGGTCACCAGGTTCTGCAGCGAAAATCCGGGATACTTGGCGGTGGGGCCCGAGGAAAAATGCGGGCATGCCGGGCGCACGACCGGCTTGGCGGTGGTCACGTTCATCTGTTTTACTCCTATCCTCACAGATAGGCTGGGCGCCGTTGGGGGCGCCTGGCCCGCGCGCGGTGTCGCATATTTCCAATCCGATAGCTAGGGGGGAAAGGAAACCGGAAAGCTTGGCCACCGGTGAAGCACTGCGGCGTTCACTATTTTTGATTGACGATGACTTTTGGAACATTTAGAGAACATGCAATGTGGAGGGGTGGAATGGTGCAAAGAATTCAGGAGATCATTGACCGTCTCTCGACCAACGGTGCTCTGAAAGTCCGAAGTGCCGCAAACCCCATTCTTTGGATGGTGGGAACGATTTGCGCCGTCACGACAGCAGCAATGTTTACCAAGCCTCCGACATGGGCACTGATCATACTAATGACCGTATTTGCGGTCACCGTCCTTGTGACTTTGGGCATCTTCATTTTCATGGTCTGGAAACGGCCCGATGACCTGCGGTCTGAAGAATACTTGCTGGAGGAACGCCGTATATCCATGTATCGTGATGCACATTCGTCGGGAGCAGCCGTGCCAACGAGCGAATTGAAAGCCATTCCGGATCCTAAGAAAGCAGGTGACAGTGATGAGCATGACTGAAAGACCGCACCTCATCATTTACAATGCAGATCAGGTGTCGGATGCAGCGTTCCGAAATTTCATCCAATCGAGCACGATGGTGACTTACTGGGCGCAGGTTTTCCCCAGTACGATTTTCGTTTCTGCGTATGCAGATGCGGCTGCGCTGTCGGAGCACATCAATTCGCATTTTGGCCAACTCCAGTTTTTTGTGTCTGAGGTCTCCGATCCGCATCGGCGGGACGGCTTTATGCCGAAGGGTGTGTGGGACTTGATTTACCATCGGCACCACTCGCTCCCCTTGAAGGTCGGCTGACCCCTGACTCGTTTTCCCTAAACGGACGGACGCCTTGCGCTGGCCCCGGGCGGGTGCTTCTATCTTGGCATGAGCCTCCAGATCCTTCCCCTGTCCGGTACGCTGGGCGCCGAGATCTTCGGGCTGGACCTGCAGTCCGGCCTTTCGAACGCCGAGTTTGACCAGGTCCATCACGCCTTCCTCGATCACAAGGTGATCGTCATGCGCGGCCAGAAAGGCCTGCAGCCGGACCAGCACAAGGCCTTCGCCCGGCGCTTCGGCACGCTGAACGTGCATCCCTATGTGAAGGGTATGGCGGGCCATCCCGAACTCCTCGAGATCATCAAGGAGAAGGAAGACAAGGTGAATTTCGGCGGCGGTTGGCATACCGACATGAGCTTCGAGGAGACCCCCGCCCTCGGCTCGATCCTGCATGCCATCGAGCTGCCTCCCTATGGCGGGGACACGCTGTTTGCCGACCAGCAGGCCGCCTATGACGCGCTTTCCCCCGGCCTGAAGGAGACCCTCGCCGGGCTGAAGGCGGTGCATTCGGCGGCGCGCGAGTATGGCGTGCACGGAGCGTCCGCCCAGAAGCGCAAGTC
>JBGSKU010000170.1:0-4969 GCA_041741055.1 Hyphomonas sp. | reverse complement strand
ATCCGGCCTGCCCGATGCCCCGCTGGCGCCCGTCCGCGAGGCCGTGCTGCCGAAACAGGCCGCTGACCCCTATTACGCGAAGGCCGCCGGCGCCGTCGAACACCGGATCGAAGCGCGCGGCGTCCAACCCGCCAAGAACGTGATCCTCTTCATCGGCGACGGCATGGGCGTGTCCACCATCACGGCCACACGCATCTATGCCGGCCAGTCGCTCGGCGAGGACGGCGAAAGCCACGTCCTGGCCATGGATACCCTGCCCTGGGCGGCCCTGTCGAAAACCTACAGCCACGATTTCCAGATCGCCGATTCTGCCGCCACCGCCACCGCGATGACCTCCGGCATGAAAACCCGCTCCGGCGTGCTCGGCGTCACCAGCGACATCGCCTATGGCAACTGCGCCAGCCTTCCGGGTACGGAGAGCGACTCGCTGTTCGAACTGGCCTCGCGCGCGGGTCTCGCCGTCGGCGTCGTCTCCACCGCCCGCATCACCCATGCCACGCCGGCCGCCACCTTCGCCAAGGTGGCCCACCGCGACTGGGAATCCGACACCGACATGCGCGGCGCCTCGTCCGACAGCTGCCGCGACATCGCCCGCCAGCTGATCGAATCGCCGATCGATTTCGACATCGTGCTCGGCGGCGGACGCTCCAAATTCCTGCCCAAGGATGTCACGGACCCGGAGTATCCCGACAAGAACGGCGCGCGCTCCGATGGCCGCAACCTGATTGACGAGTGGACCGCCCGGGATGCCTCGCACACGTTCGTATTCGACGCGGCGGGCTTTGCCGCCACTGATTTCAGCACGGATGTGAAAGTGCTCGGCCTGTTCGAGCCTTCGCACATGCAGTTCGAGCTCGACCGCGACAAGGACAAGGCCGGCGAGCCTTCGCTGGCCGAGATGACCCAGGCCGCCATCACGCGCCTGTCGCAGGATGAGGATGGCTACATCCTGATGGTGGAAGGCGGACGGATCGACCATGGCCACCACGGCGGCAACGCCATCCGCGCGCTCGAAGACGCGATGGCCTTCGACGCCGCCATTGCTGCGGCGCTCGAGATGACCAACGCGGAAGACACGCTGATCATCGTCACGGCCGACCATTCGCACACGCTGACCATCAGCGGCTATGCCAAGCGCGGCAACCCGATCCTCGGCCTCTCTGTATCGGGTGAAGGCGGCGAAGGCGGCTCGACCGGTGATGGTCTTCCGTACACGACGCTGTCCTATGCCAATGGCCCGGGCGCCTGCCATGTCAGCGGCCAGGACAAGGATGGCAAGGATATCATCAGCTGCACGCGCCAGGACCTGACCAATGTCGACACGACCGCGCCGGACTTCCGCCAGCCCGCCCTCGTGCCGATGTATTCCGAAACGCATGGCGGCGAGGACGTTGCCGCCCTCGCCTCCGGACCGGGATCAAACCTCCTGACCGGCGTGATCGAGGAGAACGAGATCTTCCACGTCATGGGCCGCGCCCTCGGCCTGATCCCCGCGCCTGCGGCGGAGTGACGTCAGGCGGCGGGGGCCGGCCATTTGCCCATGATCGTGGCGAGATCGAAATAGTCTCGCCACAGGGTGATCAGGCCGTTCTCGACCTCGAAGACGCCCATCACCGACAGCTCGACCCAACCGGTCGCCAGCCGGTGGCGGTCCAGGCGCTCGGCCATGACGGTCTTGCCGTTGGTCAGCTCACGGAGAATGATGAACTCGTTCTCCAGCGTCGGCGCAAAGAACGGCTCCAGCACGCTGCGCACACCGGCCGGACCGGTCACCTTGCCCATCGGCATGTTCTCGTATTCGCAAATGTCCGCGATCAGGGTGAGCGCGGAGTCGTAATCGAGGACCGCCATCGCCTTCAGGAAGGCATGAACCGTTTCAGAGGGCGTCGCTTGGGGAATGTTCATGAGGATGTCTCCGGTTGAGTTGGATCAGCGGGCAGTCTTCAGCGCGCCGCTGGCGAGCACGGGAATGAGGTAGGCGATCAGCAGGCCGGTATTGGACACAGCATTGAGGGCGAACCCGGTCGCCACCGAGAAAGCCGAGTCGATCACGAACCAGATCAGGATGGCCGCTGTCAGCCCTTTCCAGGCCGGCGCGCCGGCGGCGTGGATGGCCGGCAGCAGGAACAGGATCGTGAACCCCCAACCCAGCGTCACCGCGCCCATCAGGGCGACCGAGAAGCGCATCCCGGCTGGCTCAAAGAATCCCGGTCCGGCCTGAAGGCCGCCCACCAGCCCGAAAATCGTCCGGGCCATTCCGTCGGTTGCCGGCAAACCTGCGGCCGCCAGCACGGCGCCGAACAGAATGATGCCCCAGCACCAGGCGGTGATCCAAGTTTTCCAAAATCCTGTCATGTCAGTCTCCTTTGCCATTGTTGCCCCCAGGATGGCCCTGCGTACGTAGTGATCGCAATTACGTCAGAGGTCATGGACTTGGCCCTTCGCGCCTGCGACGATGCCTGCATGAGCCTGCGCGATCCGACCCCGCCCGCCGCCGACAGCGATCCGTTTGCAGCCCTGCTGCGCCGGTACCGCATGGCGCGGCGGATGAGCCAGCTTGACCTCGCGCTGGACTGCGATGTCTCGGCGCGCCACCTCTCCTTCCTCGAAACCGGCCGCGCGAGGCCAAGCCGCGAGATGGTGTTGCAGTTGGCGGACGGGTTGGTGCTGCCCTTGTCCAGCCAGAACGCCTTGTTGCAGGCCGCCGGCTTTGCGCCGGTCTTTCCGGCCTCTCCGCTGGACTCCGAAGCACTTGGCCCTTTCCGCGCGGTGTTGCAGGACATGATGGACCGTCACGCACCTTACCCCGCCATACTCTGCGACCGGCACTGGGACCTGCGCGACGCAAATACCACCGCCGCCACCCTGCTTGCCCCGCTTCAGGCCGAAGCCGGCGAAACAAACCTCATCCGTATGCTGACGGAGACCGGGACGGCTCAGGCGATGATCGCGAACCTCGCCGAAGTGATCCACGAAATGCGCGGGCGGATTGCGCTGGAGGCGCTGGAGGCCGGTAACGACCCCGTCCTGCGCACACTCCTCGACGCGCTTGATGCGGCAAGCCAGCGCCATCCTCTGCCCGGCAGCCTTCAGCGCCGCCCGCTCGTGCCGTTGATCGTCAACCTGCCGGACGGGCAGCTCAGCTTCCTGTCCACAATCGTGCATTTCGGAACCAGCGAAGACGTGACCGTCCGCGACCTGCGCCTCGAGCTTCTGTTTCCGGCCGATGACCCAACCCGCACCGTTCTCCACGCGATGGCAAGCTGACGCCCATGTCCGAACGCCTGATCGAGATCTTCGTCAACGACACCGATGTCGCCGATGCCAGCACGCTCCTGCTGGCCCACGGCGCCCGCGTCTGGCAGGAATCGGCGCCGGCCGGGCGCGAGAAGCTTTCCGGCCTTGTCGCCGCCCACCGGACTGAAAGCCTGCTGCGCGCCCTGCGAAGCCGCTTCGGCGACGCTCCCGGATTTTCAGCCATCGTAATGGAAACCGAGGCCGTGCTTCCACCCTTCGATGCAGCGTTCGCAGGCGATCCGGAAACGGAGACGGCGCCGCGTCCACCCAATGCGCTGGAACGCTTTCTCAGCCGGGACCGTCGTAGCACGGACGAAATCTATGATGACATCGCCGACGCCGTCTCGCTCGACTTCGAATTCCTGCTTACCACTGTCCTGTCCGCCCTCATCGCCGCACTCGGCATGCACAGCGGACAAGTGGCCATCATCATCGGCGCCATGGTCATCGCTCCACTCCTGTCCCCGACACTGGCGCTCGCCATGTCAGCGACCGTGGGCAACCGCGCGCTCGGCATCAAGGCCATTCAAACGCTGGCCGCGGGTGGGGTCAGTGTACTGATCTTCACGGCCGGGTTGGGCCTGATGATCGAATTGGATCCCCTCGCCCCGGAACTCCACAGCCGCACCGTCGTACATCTGGCCGATATCGCCCTTGCGCTTGCGTCCGGCATGGCGGGCGTGCTCGCCCTCAACAAGGGAGCAAGTGCCTCCCTGGTCGGCGTGATGATCGCGGTCGCGCTCGTTCCGCCCCTGGCCGCTGCCGGTCTCTACTTTTCACATGGCGCGTTCGAACTCGCCCTGCGCGCCCTGTTCCTCTTCGCAACCAATCTTGTCTGCATCAACATTGCCGGCATTGCCGCGTTTCTGATCCAGGGCCTGCCCCCGAAACGCTGGCGCCTGACCGCGACGATCCTCACGCTCTGGGCCGGCTTGCTCCTGCTGTTCGTCGCGATGATCACCGGCCACATCTTCCTCGGGATCGCCTGGACCGGCTGACGCGCCACCTCCCCTTGCGTCAATCTGGCCAAACGCCCGGCCTTGCGCGATGTTGGTCAAAACAGAACCGGAGG
Source organism: Hyphomonas sp. (assembly GCA_041741055.1). Classification (GTDB taxonomy): domain Bacteria; phylum Pseudomonadota; class Alphaproteobacteria; order Caulobacterales; family Hyphomonadaceae; genus Hyphomonas. The sequence continues at coordinate 600 of JBGSKU010000170.1, read as the reverse complement.
AAACCTGCCATGAAAGCTGCTGTGATGCGGGAGGCGAACAAGCCTCTGTCGATCGAGGACGTCACCATCTCCAAGCCCGGCCCGCGCGAAGTGCTCGTGCGCCTGAAGGCCATCGGGGTCTGCCATTCGGACGTCCACTTCTGGGACGGAAACTTCCCCACCGAGATGCCGGTCATCCTCGGCCATGAAAGCGCCGGCGTCGTCGAACAAGTCGGCTCGATGGTCTCGGCCGTGAAGCCCGGCGACCATGTCATCTCGATCCTCTCGCCCTTCTGCGGCGTCTGCGAATATTGCCTGACCGGCCATATGTCGGTCTGCCACACGGTGAACGGCGACCAGTTCAAGCGCCGTCCGGATGAAGCGCCGCGCCTGTCCATCGGCAAGGAAAAGGTCGGCCAGTTCCTGAACCTCTCCTCCTTCGCCGAGCAGATTCTCGTCCACGAGAACGCGCTCTGCGCCATCGACAAGGACATGCCGCTCGACCGCGCCTGCCTGATCGGTTGCGGCGTCATCACCGGCGTCGGCTCGGTCTTCCATTCCGCCAAGGTCGAACCGGGCTCCACCGTCGCCGTCGTCGGCTGTGGCGGTGTCGGCCTTGCC
>JBGSKU010000169.1:0-2117 GCA_041741055.1 Hyphomonas sp. | reverse complement strand
CTCAGCGCCGCCTACCTCGCCGGCGCGGCCCTGTTCGTGCCGGAACTCTGGCTGGACCCGCTCGGCCCGATGGTGAAGGTTCTCCCCGCCATGGCGCTGGCGCTGGTGACGGCGGCCCTGACGGAGGAGCGATGATGGAATGGGTTCACCTCCTGCGCTGGGCGCATATCCTGGGTGCGACCGTGCTGATCGGCACCGGCGCCGGAATTGCCTTCTTCATGGTGATGGCCCACCGCACGCGGGACGCCCGGATCATTGCGCACACGGCCTCGGTGGTGGTGATCGCCGACTGGATCTTCACCGCGTCCGCCGTTGTGCTTCAGCCCGTTACGGGCGCGCTGCTGGCCAGCGCGATGGGCTGGCGGCTCAGTGAATTCTGGATCGTGGCATCGCTGGGATTGTATGTCCTGATCGGGGCTTTCTGGCTGCCGGTTGTTTGGTTGCAGCACCGGATGCGCGATCTGGCGCGGGCGGCGGCCGCCTCGGGCGCGGCCCTGCCGGACGCGTATTTCCGGCTCTACCGGATCTGGTTTGCCTGCGGTTTTCCGGCCTTCGCCGCGATCCTCATCATCGTCTGGCTGATGATTACCCGGCCGGTGGCGGGCTGAAACGAAAACCCCCCGCAGGAGGGGCTGCGGGGGGTCGTCCAGGTTCGGAAGGTTTACGCTCAGGCGGCGTCAGAGGCCTTTTTCTTGCCGATCAGGCGCGGCTCGTTGGAAGCGGCCGGGGCGCCGATCTCGATCTTGCGCGCTTTCTTTTCTTCCGGGATCTCGCGGATGAGATCGATCCGGAGCACGCCATGCTCGAGGTTCGCCCCGGTCACGATTACGTGATCGGCAAGCTGGAACCTGCGGATGAAGCTGCGCTGGGCAATGCCGCGATGGAGGAAGTTGCGGCCGGGGGCGTCTTCGGTCTCGGCTTTCTTGCCGGCGACGGTCAGGAGGCCTTCCTTGGTTTCGATGTCCAGCTCGTCTTCGGTGAAGCCGGCGACTGCGATGTCGATCGCGAAGGCATTTTCGTCAACGCGCTCAATGTTGTAGGGCGGATAGCCCTGCGTGCCATCGAGGCGGGAAGCCTGGTCGATCATGCCGGCAAGGCGGTCAAAGCCCACCATGGTGCGATAGAGGGGGGTGAGGTCGATAGTGCTCATTTTGATATCCAGTCCTTTCGCTTCAAGCGACTGTGGACGGTCCATACCGTCCGGATTGAGGTTCGGCAGTTTCCACATGGCCAGCCCGGTACTCGGCACTGGCAGGACACTCCCGGTCACGGCCCGATGCCGGCGCCGTGACAAGACCTATTTGGGTAGCGTATGGGGTCTATCAAGAGCCCCCGGAATGGAGACTGACAATGAAAACCCTGCTGTTCGTGGCCGCATCGGCCCTCGCCTTGGTGGCCTGCACACCGGCCAAGACGCCTGCGCCAGCCTCCGTTGAGGCCGAAACTGCGGTCGAAGTGCCGGTCATGACGCTGCAGGAGGCGGTCGCCTCCGACCTGCGCAGCGAACAGGAAAAGGCCCGCGACGCCTGGCGCCATCCGGTCGAAACGCTCGAATTCTTCGGCCTCCAGCCGGCGCAGAAGGTGGTCGAGGTATGGCCCGGCGGCGGCTGGTACACCAACATCCTGGCGCCCTGGATCGGCTCGGGCGGCGGCACACTGGTAGCGGCCGGCTTTGACGCAGCCGCCATCGAGGACCCCGAGCGGCGCGCGCGCACCGAGGAACGCCTCGCCGAATTCAAGGCCACCTATGCCGACCCGAAATTCGGCAACATGGAATATACAGTGTTTTCAGCCTCTTCCGGCCCGCTGACCGCGCCCGGCACGGCCGACGCCGTGCTGACCTTCCGCAACCTGCACAACTGGATGGCCTCCGGCTATGCCGAGAAATTCTTCGCCGATGCCTATGACGCGCTGAAGCCCGGCGGCACGCTGGGCGTGGTGGAACACCGCCTGCCCTCGACGCATGCGCAGGACCCGAAGGCCTCCAGCGGCTATGTGCACGAGGACTATGTGAAGGCCCTGGCCGCCGCCGCCGGCTTCGAGTTCGTCGCAGCCAGCGAAGTCAACGCCAACCCGGCCGACACGGCCGACCACCCATTCGGCGTATGGACCCTGCC
>JBGSKU010000168.1:0-2548 GCA_041741055.1 Hyphomonas sp. | reverse complement strand
TGCTGTGGAAAAGGCCGGCTTTGCCTGTCGCACGGCGCCGGATGGCGAGACCGGGCTGGCGACGGCGACCGATGCGCGTGAGGCGGTCGATGTCGTGCTGCTGGACCTGACAATGCCGGGCCTGTCGGGCATGGAGACGCTCGACCGCCTGGCCGAGCGCCGCGCGGACTTGCCGGTCATCATGCTGACGGCGACGAGCGGGATCGACACGATCGTGCAGGCGATGCGCCGCGGGGCGGTGGACTTCATCGTCAAGCCGGCGAACCCGGAGCGCGTGGTCGTCAGTATCCGGAACGCCCTGAAGATGCAGAGCCTGACCGGCGAAGTGAAACGCCTGTCGCGCAAGGCCGAAGGCGGCATGCGCTTCGAGGACATGATTGCGTCGGCGCCGTCGATGCGCGGCGTGCTGCGCATGGCGGAACGGGCGTCGGCTTCGGATATCCCGGTGCTCATCCTCGGCGAAAGCGGTGTGGGCAAAGAAGTGATGGCGCGCTGCATCCAGGGCGCCTCGGGCCGCGCCGGCAAGCCGTTCGTGACGGTCAACTGCGGCGCGATCCCGGAAAACCTCGTGGAGTCGATCCTGTTCGGCCATGAGAAGGGCGCCTTCACGGGCGCTGTGTCGAAATCGCTCGGAAAGTTTGTCGAGGCCGATGGCGGCACGCTGTTCCTCGATGAGGTCGGCGAGCTGCCGCTCGACGCGCAGGTGAAGCTGCTCCGTGTGCTGCAGGAAGGTGAGGTGGACGCCGTGGGTTCGCGCCGCCCGACCAAAGTCAATGTGCGCATCATCTCGGCCACGAACCGTGATCTCGAAGGCCAGGTGAAAGCCGGCACGTTCCGCGAGGACTTGTTCTATCGTCTCAACGTGTTCCCGCTCGACATGCCGTCGCTGCGCGAGCGCCGCGAAGACATTCCGGCGCTGGTGGATCATTTCATTGCCCGCTTCAATGCGAGCGAAGGCGCGAAAGTGACCGGCGCGGCGCCGGACACGATGAAGATGCTGCACGCCTATGACTGGCCCGGCAACGTGCGCCAGCTGGAGAACGCGGTGTTCCGCGCGGTCGTACTGTGCGACGGCGAGCTGCTGCGTCCGCAGGACTTCCCGCAGATCTCCGGCCAAATGCCCGAAGCGTCCAGCCTGCCCGCCGTGCCTGAGCTGCGCGCAATGGTGCCGGTGGCAGCGAATGATACCTTGCCGGTCGATCCGGAGAGCCCGGTGGCGATCAAGGACAAGGACGGCGAACTGCGCAGCCTGCAGGATATCGAGCGCGATCTTCTTCAGTACGCGATCGAATATTATGACGGCCATATGAGCGAAGTCTCGCGCCGTCTCGGGATCGGCCGCTCGACGCTGTACCGCAAGGTGCGGGAATACGATCTCGACGTTCGCGGCGAACGCGAAGCCGGATAACAGGCCGAAGGTCAAAGGGAAACAGGAAGCGGCCCTTTGGGGCCGTTTCTTTTTATGCTCCGGGTGGCACGGAAAGGTCATACGACATCGCCACGTCGCAGCGCGCATAGCGTTTGCCGAAGCGTTCCATGATGTCTGCGTCGTGCACGAAGCCTGCCTTCTCGTAGAGGTGCACGGCGGCGGCGCATCTCCTGTTCGTCAGCAGGAAGAGTTCGCTGATGGGCATCTGACGGGCCCGCTCCAGAACGCGGTCGAGCAGGAATTCTCCGGCTTTCAGGCCGCGGGCCGAGGCGCGCACGCCCATCTTGGTCAGTTCAAAGGTTGCGCCTTCGACCGGCATCAAGGCGCAGGTGCCCACGATTCCGAGTCCATCGGCTTCGACAAACAGAATCTGGCCGCCCCGGTCGAGGATCATCGGCTTGGGGTTCTCGATGATCTTTATGTCATTGGCTTCCAGGGTGAACATGTCTTCAACCCATTCGCGCGTGATCGCGTCGAAATGCGGCGCGAGGCGATCTTCGTATTCGACCAGCCGGAGCTTCGGGGCGCCGCGGGCCGCAGCGGTCTCGGCCTGGATACGGGCGTGGAGCGGACGCGCCTGAAGGGCAGCCTCGATGCGGGCTATCTGGGCCAGTATATCCGTATCCGGACCTTCGCAGAGCGTCTGCGCGGCGCGCCGCACGTGAGGCCACATCGTGTGCTTCATGTCTTCGAGCAGGGCCTCTCCCCGGGCCGTCAGCCGAATCTGCTTCTGGCGATTGTCGCTCTTCACCCGCACCGTGCGGGTCAGGCCGAGTTTCTGCAGACTGTTGTGGATGCGCGTGACCGCCGGCTGGCTGATGCCGACGGCGTCGACCGCCTCGCCGACGCTGAGCGGGCCATACGTCGTCAGTGCGGCGAGCAGGGGAAAATGGGTCGCCTGGATCGGATAGCCACGGTCGGCAAAGGCTTTGGTTGCGTCGGCCTGGATACGCTCGGCGAGCCGTTTCAGGCGGCTTCCCAGCGCCAGATAGCCCATTTCCGCCAACACATCGCGCGCCACGGCCGCCTCCATCCCAGTGCATGATATATAACATGTTATGTTTTAAGGCTGTCAACCGTCATTACCGGCCGGTCTGGCGCGTCCGCGCCCGGCGGATG
>JBGSKU010000167.1:0-4957 GCA_041741055.1 Hyphomonas sp. | reverse complement strand
TTGCACGACCTTGATCCGCGCCATCAGGGGCGGCGGCAATTGCTGGGCAATCGCCAGCGGAACCATCTCGCCGATGATGCGCGAGCCCTGGCTGCCGCCGGTGACGAAAATGTTGAGCACGCCGTCCGTCGGCGGAAAGGGCCGGCTGGCCGCCGCCAGGATCGGCGCGCGGACCGGATTGCCGACTGCCAGATGCGCCGAGCCGTGGGGCAGGAAGTCGAGCCGCGAAAAACCGCTGGCGACCAGCTTGGCATGCTTGGCGAATTGCCGGTTCACGCGGCCAAGCACGGCGTTCTGTTCATGGATGATGATCGGCACGCCCTGGCGCCGGGCCGCCGCGAGGGCTGGAAAGGCCGGATAGCCGCCGAAGCCGGCGACCAGCGCCGGGCGATGCTGTTTCAGCAGGCGCGAGGCTTTGGCAATGCCGGCATTGATTTTCAGCGCCGCGCCAGGGACCGTCCACGGCTTGCGGAAATTGGGCGAGGCGGCCTCGATCTCTTCCTTCCAGTCCGCCGGAAAGTCCGCCGCATAGCGCAATCCGCGGGAATCGGAGATCAGCGCCGTCTTCCAGCCGCGCGCGCGCAGCTCGTCCGCAAAGGCGCGGGCCGGGAACATGTGGCCGCCTGTTCCACCAGCGGCGATCACGACAAGCTTCTCTCGGGGTGTTTTAGCCATACGGCCCACGGCTCCTCGTGCCTTCGCCGCGCACGAGAGCAAGCGCGAGACCGAGCGTCAATCCCATGCCGACCATCGACGAGCCGCCATAGGAGATGAAAGGCAGCGTCAGACCTGTCGGCGGCAGGATGGCCAGATTGACGCCAATATTGACGGCCGCCTGGATGGTGAACAGGGCAAACAGGCCAGCGGCCGCAGTGCGGGCGAAGCCGTCCTCGATCCGGGCGGCGGCGCGGAAGCCCCGGATCGCGATCAGCGCGTAGATCGCCATCACGGTGACGATGGCGATCAGGCCGAACTCTTCGGCAATAACCGCGAAGATGAAATCGGTGTGTGCTTCAGGAATCTGGATCTTCACTTTGCCCTCGCCCGGTCCGGTGCCGAACAGGCCGCCGCGCGCAATCGCCTCCATGGTCTTTTCGATCTGGAATGTGTCGACCGAGCTCGGGTTGAGGATCGTGTTCACGCGCACTCGGATATAAGGGAGCAGGTTGTAGAGCAGGATGGCGAGCAGGCCGCCGCCGGCGCCGAACCCGACGATCCAGCGCTTGGGCAGGCCGCTGACATAGAAGGCGGTGAGGAAGGCCATCGTCATCAACGCGGCGCCACCGACATCCGGCTGAAGGATGAACACGCCCAGCGTGGCACCATAGAAACCGAACGCGATAATTGCCCAGGGCGCATCCGGATAGCGCTCGCGCTGGGCCAGCAGCCAGGCGCACAGTACGATCAGCGTCGGCTTCACGAGTTCGCTCGGCTGAACGGAGAAATTGGTGAACCGGAACCAGCTCTGAGCGCCGTTGATCTCCCGTCCGACCAGCAACAGCACGGTCATCAGGATGAAAGACGCCGCAAAGACAAGCAGCGCAAGGCGGCGCGCCCAGGTCCGGTCGAGCAGGCTGACGGTCAGCATCAGCGCGACACCGATGACCGAAAACAGGGCCTGCCGATAGACATAGTGATAGGGGTCCGCATAGCCGATGCGCGCGGCGGCGGACGGACCCGCCGCCAGAGACATCAGCATGCCGATTGCGGCGAGCAGCATGATGCCGGCCACGAGGCCCCAGTCCAGCGTCCGGCGCCATTCGGTGAACCAGGACGAATCCGAACGCGGGAGTAGCGGCCCTGCAGCGGCGGGGTTCACGCAGACTCCTTCATCGGCGCCGGCATCATCGACTTCACGTAATCGCGGAACACATCGCCGCGATGTTCGTAATCCTTGAACTGGTCGAAGCTCGCGCAGGCCGGGGACAACAGGATCACCGGCGAGGGATCGCCCGACGCGCGTGCATCACGGAACGCCGCATCGATGGCGCGTTCCAGCGTGCCACAATTCTGCACCGCGGCCTTGCCCTGCAGAGTGGCGGCGAACGCCTCTTCCGCCTGACCGATCAGGTAGGCCTTGGTCACATTCGGGAAACAGGCTGCGAGCGGCGCAATCCCTTCGGATTTCGGCACGCCGCCGGCGATCCAGTAGATGTTCTTGAAAGCGCGCAGCGCTTGCTCGGCCGCCTGCGCATTGGTGGCTTTGGAATCGTTGACAAAGCGCACGCCTTCGATGGCACCGACATTCTCCATCCGGTGGGCAAGGCCCGGGAAGGATTTGAGGCCGGCCATGATGGTGGAAGGGTCGAGCCCGAGCGCGCGGCAGGCGGCATAGGCGGCTGCGGCATTCTGGAAGTTGTGGCGCCCCTGCAGCGCGGGGCAGTCTTCAAGCTTGCCGATGAATTCGGCTTTGCCGCCCATGTTGTCATAGAGGCGCCCCTCGACCGCGCTGACGCCCTTGCCCAGCGTGTAGGTGGACGAAATCTGCGTCACCCTTTGTGGGCCGCTGGCCGACAGGCCGATGGCCATGGACTGGGTATAGATGTCGTCGAAGCCGATGACCGCGACGTCCTGCGGCGTCTGGTTCTGGAAGATGCGCATCTTCGCGGCCTGATAGCCATCCATGCCGCCATGCCGCTCCAGATGGTCCGGCGACAGGTTCAGCATCACCGCCACATTGCAATGCAGGCTTTTGACAAGGTCGAGCTGGTAGGACGAAAGCTCGAGCACATAAACCGCGTTGGAGTGCAACGGCGCGAGATCCAGAACGCCGGTGCCGATATTGCCGCCGACGCGCACATCGCGCCCCGCTTCCTTGAGGATATGACCGATCAAGGCCGTGGTGGTCGATTTGCCGTTGGTGCCGGTAATGCCGACGACTTTCGGGCGGCTGCGCTCCGGCATGGCCTGCACGGCGCGGGCGAAGAGTTCCATGTCGCCGATCACCGGCACACCGGTCATCTCGGCCATCCGCACCAGGCGGTGCGGCTGCGGATACTTGTAGGGAATGCCAGGCGACAACACGAGCGCGGCAAAGGTCTGCCAGTCGCGCTTGTTGATGTCGGACAGGGCTATACCGGCCGCTTCGGCCTTGGCGCGCGTTTCCTCATTGTCATCCCACGCATGCACACGCGCGCCGCCGGCCTTCAGGGCCAGCGCAGCGCTGAGACCTGTGCGGCCGAGGCCATACACAGCAACGTCTCTTGCAAAGTATTCGGAGATGCGGATCATCGCGCGGCGCTCACCTCAACTTCAGTGTGGCGAGGCCCGCGAGGGCGAACAGGACGGACAGGATCCAGAAGCGGACGACGACCCGCGTCTCGGGCCAGTTCTTCTTCTGGAAATGGTGGTGCAGGGGCGCCATCAGGAAGATGCGCTTGCCTTCCCCGGTCAGGCGTTTGGTGATCTTGAACCAGCCGATCTGGGTCAGCACCGAAACCGCCTCGATCACGAACAGGCCGCCGATCACCACGAGCGCGAACTCGTGCTTGGTCGCCACCGCCACCACGCCGAGCATTCCGCCGAGGCCGAGCGAGCCGGTATCGCCCATGAAGACCTTGGCGGGGTAGGCGTTGTACCAGAGGAAACCCATGCCCGCGCCGATCATGGCGCCGAGCACGACGGCAAGTTCACCGGCGCCGGGCGCGAACTGGATGCCGAGGTATTCGGCGAACACGAAGTTACCCGTGAGATAGGCAATCATCGCATACGCGGCGGCGGCAAAGGTCATCGGCACGATCGCGAGTCCGTCCAGCCCGTCCGTAAAATTCACGGCATTGGCGGCACCGACGATCACGATCATGCCAAACAGAATGAAGAAGCCTCCGAGGGGGAGGAAATAGTTGTTCACGAACGGCACGGCGACGCCGCCGGAGAAATCCGGATCGGCCGGCTGGACCGATGTCTTGGGCGCAAAGTCCGCAATCCATTCGGCGAGCGGGTTGAGCGGGCCCCATTCGGCATGACCGGCCGGTGTGTGGGCGCCGTGCAGGCCCATGATCACCGCGCAGGCCAGCGCCGCGATGCCGAAGCCGGCGATCAGGCGCGCACCTGCCGACACACCATCGGTCGATTGTTTGGTGACCTTGGCGAAGTCATCAAGGAAACCAAGGAAGGCGTAGGAGAAGGTAACGAACAGCGTCACCCAGACATAGGGATTCTTCAGGTTGCCCCAGAACGCAACCGCAACGATCAGGCCGAGCCAGATCAGCAGACCGCCCATCGTGGGCGTGCCCTTCTTCGACATCTGCGCTTCCAGCGAGAGATCGCGGATCGGCTGGCCCTTGCCTTGGCGGGCGCGCAGCGCATTGATCATCGCATCGCCGAACAGGACCGTTATGAGGAATGCCGTCACGACTGCCGCACCGGTGCGGAAGGTGATGTAATTCAGAAGATTGAAGGCGCCACTCGGCGCAGCGAGCCATTCGTACAGCATCAGCTTGTCCTCGCAGTCCCTTCTGGACTGCTTTCCATCTTGCCCAAACCGGCCGCTGCACTCCATTGGCGCAAGCGGTCCGCTAACCGTCCCATACCGGAGGCATTCGACCCTTTGATCAAGAGCAGATCGCCGTCCCTCAGGGCATTTTGCAGCTGATTCCACAAGTCATCCGCTGACGGAGCAGATGCCTGCGGAAATCCCGGCGGCAGCGCCTCGGCAAGGCGCTGCATTTCCGGGCCGGCGAGGAAGATTCCCTCAACCCTTGCTTCGACGATCGGGCCGGCGAGCGCGATGTGCTCTTCCGCCGAAGATGACCCGATCTCGCGCATGTCTCCCAACGCCGCGAGACGCCGGCCGCCAGTACGCTGTGCGAGCGATTTCAACGCCGCGCGCATGCTGGCCGGGTTTGCATTGTAGGCGTCGTCGATCAAAGTGAAACTTCCGCCATCCGGCAGTGCCAGCGTCTCGGCAGTGCCCCGGCCCGGCGGCGGCGCGTAGCCGTTGAGCGCTTCGGCGCAC
>JBGSKU010000166.1:0-4099 GCA_041741055.1 Hyphomonas sp. | reverse complement strand
GTTCTCGGACGCCGCGTTCGCCGGCGACCCGGCCGATGCCACATCGCGCGTGGCACGCCTGCGCCGCGTCGGTTTCCGCGTGGGCATCGACATGCGCTACTCCTGGCAGACGCCTCTGAGCGAAAGCCTCCGTATCCTGATCGACACGATCCGCGTCGATGCCGCCGCCCTGACCGAATGTGAGGATCTGGTGGAAGTGACCCAGGCTGCCAAAGCTTCTGGTATTCTGGTGGTGGCCGATCATGCCGGATGGCGCGATGGCGAGTTCCTGGAAGACTTGGGCGTCGCCGGTGGGGTGGCCCCGCAGTCCGACGCCTGAGCGTCAGGCCGCGTCGGTGTCTTCGGCGACCGCATCGTCGCGCGACGCCATCTCCGAATAGTAATCCAGCTTGTCGAGCAGGTAGTCGAGGTCATCCTTCGGGATGGCCTGGAACTGGGTCAGCACACGCTCGATCATCCGTGCACGGAACCTTGCGCGGTCGTTCGGACCGCCATCATGTTGCGTCTCATGGAACACCGTGACGGCGGCCTTGAAGGCCGGCAGCATCTTGCGCGGCAGGCCGGCACGGTCGAACACCGCCTGAAGGCCAAGCGGGCCGGCATCGTGGATCATCAGCCACACGCGCTGGTGCGCCACGCCTGACAACTCCGACAGGGCGTGCTCCACAAACCGCATCTGACCGCAACACAGCGCGCGCATGATCAGCGAATTGGACAGCCGGCCGTTGAGGTTCAGCTGAGAGACGAAGCGCGGCAGGTCGTTGGTGCGCCCGGCCTGTTCCACCAGATCGATCGTTGCGCGCTCGCGGGCACTGGCGGCAAGATCGATGGCGAGCTGGGCCGGAAGTTCGTGACGGTTCACCAGGATGTCGAACAGCTGGCCGGAGACCAGCGAGACCATCTTCTCGGCGATATGGGTCGGGATGAAGTCGCGCTTGATCAGGCCCGCCTGAACGATCTCGTCGCTGCCGAACCGGCGCAGCGTTTCGTCGAAGGCCTTGTCGGTCCATTCGGCGCCGCTATTGGTTGCGAGCGCGCGGACTGCCTCGACAGCGCCATGCTCGGTGATGACTTCCGAAACGGTAATCGACACCGACTCGCGGCTGGCGATGGCGGCCTGCTTCGCGGCGGTGACCGACAGCACAAGCTCAACGAGGTCTTCATCGGTGAAGACAGGCGAATCCTGAAGCAGCGGAATCGAAACAGCCTCGATGTCGCGCGCAAGCTTCAGCGCCACCTCGCGCGGAAGGACCGGCGAGCTGCGCAGCGTGACGGCGAGGGTACGGCGCACCAGGTCGGCGGCGTCCTCGGCGAGGATGCCGATAATCTCGTCGGCAAAGGCTTTCTCACGGTCGCTGAGCACGTCCAGTGCAATGCGGCGGCACAGGCGGTGGGCCACCGAAGCGCGCTGCTCCGGCGTTTCCCCGCGCATCAGGCGAAGGATATCGTCCTCAGTCAGTTGCGGGCGGATGCTCTGGACCGTCATGGGCGGGCTCTATCCTCAGATTCGAATTACCCGCGAAACCTCGGCGAAGGGGGTTAATATCCGTTTACCAAGCCGCCTGCCCTACCATTTCCGCACAAGAAAAAGCCGGCCAGGATGTCTCCGGCCGGCTCTGTAATCTGAAGGAATTGCAAGGCTTAAGCGTCGTCTTCCTTGAAGAGGTCGTCGCGCGAAACTGCCGTGTCCTCGACCTTGGCCACCGACAGGATGTGGTCGACGACCTTGTCCTCGTAGATCGGCGCGCGCAGCTGGGCCATGGCGTTCGGGTTCTTCTGGAAGAACTGCACCACTTCCCGCTCCTGGCCCGGATACTGGCGGGCTTCGCGGATCAGGGCCTGATTGACTTCCTGTTCGGTGATGCGGACGTCCGCGATCCGGCCCATTTCGGCCAAGACGAGGCCAAGGCGCACGCGGCGCTCGGCGATCTTGCGATATTCGGCCTTCAGTTCGTCTTCCGGTTTCGCTTTGTCTTCCGGGGTGACGCGGCCGGCATCCATTTCGGCCTGCAGCTGCTGCCAGATCTGGTTGAACTCCATCTCGACCATGCCCGGCGGCAGGTCGAAGTCATGTGCCGCATCAAGCTTGTCGAGCAAGTCGCGCTTGGCTTTCGAGCGCGACGCGTTCGCATGCTCGGCGGTGAGCTGGTCTTTCACCAGGCCGCGCAGCTGCTCGAGGCTTTCGAGGCCGAGGCCCTTGGCAAACTCGTCGTCGATTTCAGGCGTTTTCGGCGCGCGCACTTCGTGCACTTTCACTTCGAACACAGCGGCTTTGCCGGCGAGGTTGGCAGCCGGATAGTCTTCCGGGAAGGAGACGTTGAGGTCTTTCTCTTCGCCGGCCTTGACGCCGAGGAGCTGCTCTTCGAAGCCCGGGATGAAGCGGTTGGCGCCGAGCACGACCGATTGCTGCTCTGCCGAGCCGCCTTCGAAGGCTTCACCGTCGATCTTGCCGACGAAATCGATCACGACAGCGTCGCCATCTGCCGCGATCGCGCTCTCGTCGCGGGGTTCGTACTGGGTGTTCTGACCGGCGATACGGGCCAGCGACTCGTCGATCTGCTCGTCGGTGACTTCCGCGACAGGGCGCGAGATCGTCAGGCTGTCGGCAGCGACGGGGGTGAACTCGGGCATCACGTCGACGTGCATGTGATAGGAGAGGTCGGCCTCGCCCTTCACGACTTTCTCGATGTCGCCTTCCATGTGGACGTTCGGCTGGCCGGCGGGGCGCAGGTCGCTGTCCTGGAGGGCTTTCTGGTTGGTTTCGTTGACCAGCTTGTCGATCAGCTCGCCCATCAGGTCGCGGCCGTACATCTTGCGCACGTGGGCCGCCGGCACCTTGCCCGGGCGGAAGCCCTTGAGGCGCATGGTGGGACGGATTTCCTCGATCCGCTGGTTCAATTTCGCTTGCAGCTCGCCGGCGCTAACCGTCACCGCAAAAGTGCGGCTGAGACCTTCTGCCTTGGTCTGAGTGACTTCCATGTTCACTTCTTTCGTCAATGAAGGCATGGCCGGGGGTGCCGCTGGGGGCCCCGGACACGCTGAATCCTGCCTGAAGCGGCGGCTTATGTCATATGGGGAAGGCCCTGTCCACGCCGCGTGACTGGCGAGTGCAGTGGCCCCGGCCACCCCCGTCACGGCAGGCGATTGCCCCCGGCGGAGCCCTCGCGTATGAGGCGGGCGGAACGCGGATGTGGCGGAATTGGTAGACGCACTGGATTTAGGTTCCAGCGCCGCAAGGCGTGGAGGTTCGAGTCCTCTCATCCGCACCAGGCTTCGCCCCTTCGGGGCTACGCCTGGCCCAGCCGGGGGTAGGCCCGAAGGGGCGAAGCCTGTCCGGCGAAGCGTTAGCGAAGACGGACGGTCGCGGCTGATGTGGTACGTTTACATCCTTAAAAGCCTGGCTGAGCCGGATCAGATATACATCGGGGCGTCCGGCGATCTGAAGCAGCGCCTTGCGGACCACAATAACGGCAAGTCCCCGCATACCTCGAAATACGCCCCGTGGGCGCTTGCATGGTATTCTGCGTTTCCGGAAAAACACCGCGCGCTGGAGTTCGAGAAATACCTCAAGTCACACTCGGGGCGGGCATTCGCACGCAAACGCTTGATCAAGTGAATGCCCCTACCCCAACTCCCCATGCAGGGCGCTCAGGATATCGGGGAGGTGCATTTCCAGGTCTTCGGCGATCAGGCCCGCGCCGACGCGGCGGCCCGCTTCGCCGTGGATCCATGCGGCCATGGTTGCGGCGACAAAACTGTCGACGCCTTGCGTCATCAGCCCAGCGAGAATGCCAGCCAGCACATCGCCCGAACCTGCCGTAGCGAGCCAGCGGGTGGCATGCGTGTTGACGACGACCTGACCGTCCGGCTGGGCGATCACGGTGTCGGCGCCCTTCAGCAGCACGATGGAGCCCGCCCGCGCGGCGGCCTGACGTCCGGCTTCGATCTTGTTGGACGCCGTGGAGAGCAGGTCTCCGAAGAGGCGCTCAAATTCGCCGGTATGCGGCGTCAAGACATCGCCGGGGCGCAGCCGGGCAAAGAGGGCCTCGGGATTTTCGGCGCAGACCGTGAGCGCGTCGGCATCCAGCACGCAGCGCGC
>JBGSKU010000165.1:0-3461 GCA_041741055.1 Hyphomonas sp. | reverse complement strand
GTAAGCGTCCGGCCTGACCGCCATTGACGAGATCAGTTCCCGAACTTCCAGGGAGCGAGTTCTGCGACGCGGGTGATCGGATGGTCGGCGATCCGTGACAGGACGTTGGTGAGCCAGGCCTGCGGGTCGACGTCGTTCAGCTTTGCGGTCTCGATCAGCGTGTAGGCGATGGCTGCGTTATGTCCTCCGCCCTCGGAGCCTGCGAACATCCAGTTCTTTCGCCCGATGGCGAGCCCGCGCATGCCGCGCTCAGCGGCATTGTTGTCGATCTCGAGATGTCCGTTCGAGAGATAGACTTCGAGCCGTGGCAGGCGTGTGAGGGCGTAGCGGATCGCCTTCGCCAGATCCGACTTGCCGGAGATCTTCGGCAGTTCTGATTGCAGCCAGGTGATGAGGTCGTCGAACACGGGCCTCGCCTTCGCCTGGCGAACCGCGGCACGCGTGTCTGGCGGCTGGCCTCGGATCTCTGTCTCGACCGCGTAGAGCGCGGCGATGCGGGTGAGCGCTTCGGCAGCGATCGGCGTGCCCTTCGACTGAGCCTCCTCGAAGAACTTGCGCTGGATGTGGGCGAGGCAGGCGACTTCCGTGATCGTGCCAGACCGGTAGAGCTCTTCGAACCCTGCATAGCCATCGGCATGCATGAACCCGCCATAGCCCTTCAGGTGCTCGGCGGGACGGATCCCCTTGCGGTCCATGCTGAACCTGTAGAACGCCGCTGGCGGCGCATCCGAGCCCCAGGGGCGCTCATCGCGTGCGTAGATCCAGACGCGGCCTGTCTTCGTCTTGCCGTGGCCGGGCGAGAGGACATCGACGGGCGTGTCGTCGGCATGGAGCGCGGCGCCGGCCCGGACATGCGCGCCGATCGCTTCGGCAAGTGGCTCCAGCAGCGCGGCGGCTTTGCCGACCCAGTCAGCCATCGTGGAGCGTTCCAGATCGATCCCTTCGCGGGCATAGATCTCGCTCTGGCGGTAAAGCGGCAGGTGGTCGGCATACTTGGAGACCAGCACATGCGCGAGGAGGCCGGGACCGGGGCGTCCGCGTTCGATCGGGCGCGAGGGCAGCGGCGCCTGGTGGAACCGTTCGCAGCAGCTGCAGGCCATACGTGGACGGATGATACGGTTCACGATGAACCGGCCGGGAATATACTCCAGCTCTTCGGTGACATCCTCGCCGACGCGCTTCAGCTTGCCGCCGCAATCACCGCAGGAATCCCCGGCATCAAGCACCTGCTCGTTCCTTGGCAAGTGATCGGGGAGCGGCCGGCGAACGGGCTTGTCCTTCGGCGCAGGCTCCGGCTCTGAGGCCGGCAGACTGGCGCTGTGTGTGATCTCGAGATCCTCCAGCATCAGCTGGAGTTGTTCGAGGCCTTCGGCGGAGGATCCGAACCGGTCGCGGAGCTGCTTGTCTAGGCGCGCCTTCAGCTTCTCGATCAGCAGCTGGTGATGGCGCAGTTGAGCTTCATGGCGTGCGATCTCGATATTACGTTGATGCAGTTCGGCATCTTTGCGCGCAATCAGCTCGCCTTGCGCGGCGATCATCGCCTTCAGCGCCTCGATGTCATCGGGAAGATCAGCCACGTCCGACATGAAGGAGAATCTACCCTGCTTCGGGCCGCCGGTGAATCCGCAAAATCGCGCTACCCTGTCGTCAGCGGCCGCCAGGTCTGCTGCGTGATGCGCCAGTCGATACCTTCGAGCAGCATCGAGAGCTGGGCCTGGCTGAGATGCACCTTGCCGTTCTTCGCGGCGGGCCAGACAAACCGGCCGCGTTCGAGGCGCTTCGAGAACAGGCAGGCCCCCTGCATGTCCCACCAGATCACCTTCACGAGGTCACCGCGCCGGCCGCGGAACACGAACAGGTGCCCGGAAAAGGGATCTTCCGCGAGCACCTTCTCAGCCAGGACAGCGAGGCTGCCCCAACCCTTGCGCATGTCCGTCACGCCGGCCGACAGCCAGACCCTGGTCGACGCCGGAACCGGGATCATCGCTCGAGCCCGCGGACAAGATCGCAGAGACGGGCAACATCCAGCCCGGCTTCGACGCGCACCTTGCAGCCGCCCGGTGTCGTGATCTCAACGCGGACTTCTGCGGGCGCGGGAACTGCCGGGCGTGAGATCTTCAACGGCAGCGGGCCCGGATCCGCTGTGATCGTCACCGGCAGGAAATCGACACCAGGATCCGGTGCCGAAGAAAAGCGAGGATCGCGCAGCCACTTGAAGATCAGGTTGGCGTTCACGTCATAGCGCCGGGCGACCTGCGCAACTGACACACCTGGTACCCGGGTCTGCGCAATAATCCGGATCTTCTCCGCGTCATCCCAGAAACGACGCTTCCGCTTGTCCGTCATAGATAGACCCGCCCTAGTGCCCACTATCGATAGTGGACACCATCACCCTCTATCGAACACACCAGCATCAATGGATCAGAGAAGGCCGCAAGGTCGGTCAGGCCGGACGCTTACGGGATGTGGACACCGTCTGCTTTTCGAAGAATGGATACGCGGAACATGACGCGACAACAGCGTCCCCTATCTTCGCACCAAAGCCGGGCTTAAAAGTGCCCTGCCGACCAAATGCCTGATTTATGTCGGCCTTGAAGATCATCGGCCGCTCTTCCATCCAGCGCGAAGTAACAATTCCTATCCTCGTCTTCACCGCTTCGAATGTCGTGTCTCCGAAAACTTCTTTAGCCAACTCCGCAAGCGCGGCGGATTTTCCAGCGCGGGTGCGTCTGGCCATGATCTTTACGACATGGGCTTGATAGAGCGCCTGGATCTCTTCGGAGGATTTGCCGAGACAAATTAGTGCGGCAATGATTGCTCCGGTGCTTGTCCCATAAACAAGGTCAAAATGCTGGTGAAGCGGCTTTCCGACCAACGCTTCAACCTCTTTCAAAACACCGATTGTGTAGAATCCCTTTGCACCCCCTCCGTCGAGAGCAAGAACGCGGAAAGGAGTGTTTTCTGTCATCAGCCTTTCGTCCCTAGAGGTTTAAACTGTGACGATTCGCGTCTCTCAGCAATTGGACGACCCATCTTGCGCGACAGCGCGGATCGAGCCGGATTTGGCGATGCACTGCGTTGCTCATCCTTCGACTTCGCTCAGGATGAGCGTCTCCTTGCTTGGTGCAGCATTGAGGAGCTCATCCTGAGCGAAGTCGAAGGATCGAGCGAGATGGCTGACGCTTCCCTTCAATGCTCTTCAAACTTACACTCGCGGCATGCTGATATGGGTCTATCTGCTCGAGTGTGCTGACGGGAAATTCTATGTCGGGTCTCATCGCGGCGCCGATCCGGAAGAGCGTGTCGCGGAACACAATGCGGGTGTCCGTCGTCAGGTATTTTGAGACAGAAGGCTGCCTGACTTAAGGAGGGTCTGGCGCATCTGGGTTTGAGTTAAGCAGCGGATTGGGCGTGCTGCAAGCGCCGAAGTTTCATCGTCCTTCTTTTGATTTTCTCACGTT
>JBGSKU010000164.1:0-6465 GCA_041741055.1 Hyphomonas sp. | reverse complement strand
AAAAAAGTGCGGAGGAAACAAAATGTCTTATGCGGCCGGGCGCCTGATCCACGACGCCGACTCCCATCTCATGGAAATGACGGACGTGCTTGATCCGTATTTCGAGACGCGCCTTCTGGCGCGCTACCATGACCTGCCGGTCTACAGGGCCAAGCATTCCCATGCCCACTGGATGAACAAGGAACGTGCCCGCCACGAGGACGCGGCTTACCGCGCCGCGGCCGGTGAGGCGATCCTCCTGAAGAAGAATTACGAAGCCCTCGGATCCTTCCGCCGCGAAGACCGGCCCGCCGCGCTCGACCGGCTGGGCTTCGCCAGCCAGCTCGTCTTCACCACATTCTGCCTCGGCAATTTCGGCCTCGACCAGTCCGGCGATATGGAACTCTGCTACGCCGCCGCCGATGCACACAACCGGATGATGACCGACTTCTGCGCCGTCGATCCGCGCCTGCTGGCGGTCGCCTATGTGCCGCTGGAGGATTTCGCCCGCGCCGAGGTTACGGTCAAACTCGCCATCCGGCTGGGCGCGAAGGGCATCATGGTTCCGTCCGTATGCCCTCAGAAACACTCGCCCAGCCATATCGGCCTCGACCCCGTCTGGCGCGCGGCGGAGGAGGCGGGCCTGCCCATCCTGCTGCATGTCGGCGGTGAGGAGAAGCTGAACCCCATCTATAAGGAAAACGGCCTGCCGCCGGTGCCGGATTTCCACGGCGGCGACGACAATTTCACGTCCGTCTCCTACATGCCGATCCCGCAATCGGCGATGCAGACGCTGGCCACGCTGATCTTCGACGGCGTGTTCGACCGGTTCCCGAAGTTGAAATGGGGCGCCATCGAACTCGGCGCTGCTTGGGTACCGGGATGGATGCGCGCCATGGATTCGGCCGCGCATGCCTTCATCCGCAATGAGGAACGCCTGCAGAAACTTTCGGCGAAGCCGTCCGAGATCGTCCGCCGCCAGTTCCGCGCCGCGCCGTATCCGCACGAGGACGCCGGCTGGATCATCCGCAATTCGGGCGACGAGATCTGCCTCTTCTCCTCCGACTATCCCCACGTCGAAGGCGGCCGCAATCCGCTGAAGCGCTTCGATGAAACCCTGTCCGGCTGCACGCCAGCGCAGATCACGAACTTCTACTCGGAAAACTTCATCGACCTGATGGACGAGGGGCTCGCGGCGGATTTGCGGCGGCCGAAGATGCAGCAGACGGCCTGAGAAGACCTGTATGTCCGAGACAGACTCCCCCGTCACCGCCCGCATCGCCGAAATCGGCGGCTGGCGCGGGGACATGCTCGCAAACATCCGTGCTCTGATAAAAGACTCCGCGCCCGACGTCACCGAAGACATCAAGTGGCGCAAGCCCACCAATTCCGGCGGCGTGCCGGTCTGGGAACAGAATGGCCTTATCTGTACCGGCGAAGTCTACAAGGATAAGGTCAAGATCACTTTCGCCCACGGCGCCGCGCTGCCCGATCCGAAAGGCGTGTTCAATGCCAGTCTCGACGCGGGCACACGCCGCGCCATCGACATATCGGAAGGCCACAAGCTGAACGAGGCCGCGTTCCAGTCCCTCATCAAGGCGGCGGTCGCGCGCAACCAGGCAAAGGCGGGTTCGACGAGGCGCAAATGAAGACGTGGCAGGACCTCACCGCGAAAATCCCGGGCTGGGGATCCTGAAATTATTCAACCCATTGGTTGACAATAAGATCCCGCCCTCTATATTCAACCACATGGTTGAATTGCTTGACTCCCCCCGCCTCGATGCTGTCTTCCACGCCCTGGGAGACGCTACCCGCCGCCGCATGCTCCGCGAGCTGACCGGCGGCGCCAGAACGGTCTCGCAGCTGGCCGAGCCGTTCGAAATGTCCCTCGCCGCCGCCTCCAAGCACATCAAGTCGCTCGAAGGCGCCGGCCTCATCCGCCGCGAGGTGCGCGGACGCACCCATGTCTGCCACCTCGAGGCCGGCCCCCTCGCGGGCGCCCATGACTGGCTCGCTTTCTACGAACAGTTCTGGACCTCCCGCCTCGACACCCTCGAACGCCTGCTGCGCGAAGCAGACGGCGCCGCCAATTCCTCAGAAGGAGACCCCCAATGACCAAGCTCGCCGCATCCTCCGCCTACGGCACACTCGTGGAGCCGACCGTCCTCAAACTCGAACGTGTCCTGCCCGGCCCGGTCGAGCGTGTGTGGGACTACCTCACCAAAAGCGACCTGCGCCGCCAATGGCTCGCCTCCGGTGAGATGGACCTGACGCCCGGCGCGGAGTTCGAATTCGTCTGGCGCAATGACGAACTCACCGATCCGCCCGGTGCGCGCCCGGACGGCATGAACGCGGAAAACCGCATGACGTGCAGGATTCTTGAGGTCGATGCCCCTCACCGCCTGTTCATCAGCTGGGGCGTCCAGTCGGACGTTCTCTTCGAACTGGCCGAGAAGGGCGAGGACACGCTCCTCACCATCACCCACCGCCGCCCGCCGACCCGCGATGTCCTGCTCAGCGTCTCCGCCGGTTGGCATTCGCATATCGATGTTCTGGAAGCCAAACTTGCAGGCAGGAAACCCGGCCCTCATTGGGACAACTGGGTGAAACTGCGCGACGACTACGCCCTGCGCTTCCCGGAATAGCGGTCAGCTGTAATCCGCAATCCGGCAGAGCAGGGGCCCGCGGAACTCGAAGAAGCTGGCCCCGCGCACCTTCACGGTTTCGCCCGCGCGCACGCCGTTCGGCAGGTCCACGGCGGCGCGGCCCTCGAACTCGATCTCGGCGGCGGCCTTGCCGGTCCCTGTGACAATATTTATCAGCCGCTGGCGGCGGTAGGAGAACGCGTTGCCGGAAACCTCCGCCACCTGGCGCATCATCGCCTTGCCATCGAGGCGCATCGACTGGCCGGCATTCGAGATGTTCTCGAACACGACATCATCGGTCACACAGGCCAGCATCGCGTCGATGTCACGGTCATTATAGCTTGCGATATAACGGCGGATGATCTCGTCCAGCACGGCGCGCAGACCTCTTTTTGAGTGGTTCCCCCTCCTGCCAGCCAGGGGCGGATTGCACAAGCCGCTTTAAGCCGGGGGCGAGATGCGCCATATAGCCCCCCTGTCATTGGAACTGGAGACACTCATGGGCACGCGGATCGCAGTTGTCGGCGCAACGGGCAATGTGGGGCGGGAACTGCTGGCCATTCTCGACGAACGCCTGTTCCCCGCAGACGAAGTCTACGCTGTCGCCTCCCGCCGTTCGATCGGCAAGGAAGTCTCGTTTGGGGACCGGATCCTGAAATGCCACGACCTCGAGCAATTTGATTTCTCGAAGGTCGATCTCGTCCTGATGTCGGCCGGCGGCAAGGTCTCGAAGGAATGGTGCCCGAAGATCGCCAAGGCCGGCGCCATCACGATCGACAACTCTTCCGCCTGGCGGATGGACCCGGACGTCCCCCTCGTCGTGCCGGAGTGCAATGCCGACGCCGTGATGGGCTACAAGAAAAAGGGCATCATCGCGAACCCCAACTGTTCCACCGCCCAGCTCGTCGTCGCCCTCAAGCCGATCCATGATGCGGTCGGCATCTCCCGTGTCGTCGTGTCCACCTACCAGTCGGTTTCCGGCAAGGGCAAGGACGCGATGGACGAGCTCTGGAACCAGACGCGCGGCATGTTCGTCAACGACGAACCGTCTCCGGAAATTTTCCCGAAGGAGATCGCCTTCAACGTCATCCCGCATATCGACGACTTCATGGAGGACGGCTTCACCAAGGAAGAGTGGAAGATGGCGGTCGAGACCAAGAAGATCCTCGACACGAAGATCAAGCTGGTCGCCACCTGCGTGCGCGTGCCGGTCTTCGTTGGCCATTCCGAAGCCGTCACCGTCGAACTCAACGGCCCGATGAGCGCTGACGAGGCCCGCGCCCTGCTGCGCAAAAGCCCCGGCATCATGGTCATCGATGATCCGAAGGAAGAGCTCTACATGACGCCCAAGGAAGCCGCCGGCGAATGGGCAACCTATGTCAGCCGCATCCGCACCGATCCCACGGTCGATAACGGCCTCGCCTTCTGGTGCGTCTCCGACAACCTGCGCAAGGGCGCCGCCCTCAACGCCGTCCAGATCGCCGAGGAACTGCTCAACCGCGGCGTGATCAAACCGGAAACCGCGAAGGCGCGGGCCTGACCGTTCGCTCTCCGCAGATGCCTGCGAAGGCAGGCCTCCAGCGCACAAAAAACTGGACCCCTGCTTTCGCAGGGGTCTACGGCGCGTGTTTCTCAAAGCACGCTGAAATCCACCACCTCGAATCCATGCCCCGTCGCCTCCACAAAGCGGCGGAAACCGGCCTGCGAGATCGCTGTCGTCCCGGTGTTCACCAGCGGATGGAAGTTCACCACCTCCGCCGCCGCCAGCACCGCGTCCACAAGGAACCGAACCCGCCCACCGCGATCATTCATCAGCGCAAACGCCGTCACCGATCCCGGCACCACCCCCAGCACCTCGGTCATCAGCTCCGCCGCTCCGAACGAAAGCCGCTTCGTCCCGATCAGCTTGTGCAACTGGTTCAGCTTGAGCTGGTTATGCGCCTCCGCCGCAATCAGCACGAGGTCGCCGCCGCCATCTTTCAGGAACAGGTTCTTCGTATGCGCCCCCGGCATCTCCGCCTTCAGCGCGCCGGACTGCTCCACCGTGAACATGGCCTCATGCCACACGGTCGAATGGGCAATGCCGAGGGCATCGAGATAGGCGAACAGGTCATCGGGGCTTGCTTGCATGGCGTCCTTTGGGACAAGACTTGCCGCTCCCGTCAAGTTGCGAGACCGGCAAATGCGCCTCGAATGCTACAAGATCTACGACGTCGCCCCGGAAATCGTCCCCGGCCGGTCTGACCGGGCCTGGATGGATGCGTTCGTGGACCGCCATCCCTATCGCTGCCTGCCGCTCACCATGGCCAACGCCACCGGTTGGGAAATCCTGTGCCCGATCGACATCAAGGTCATCTGGAATGGCGGCCCGCGCAATGAAGACATCATCCTGAAAACCACGGGTGATCCGGCCGCCATCGCCAGTTTCGCCGACGCCCATTTCATGCGCGGCATCGTCACCTTCCACACCGGCCACCTGTTCCGCACGCCGCCCGGCTGGGGCGTCTGGGTCACCGGCCCGCCAAACTGGCCGAAGGACGGCATCGCCCCGCTCACCGGCCTCGTCGAAACCGACTGGCTCCCGTTCCCCTTCACCATGAACTGGCAGATGACCCGCCCCGGCGAAGTCATCTTCCGCAAGGGCGAACCCTTCGCCTTCATCACGCTGATGGAACATAAACGCCTCGAGGAGATCGAGCCGGAGCGCAAGCTGATGCGCACCAATCCGGAGCTTGTCGAAGAATACAACGCCTGGCGCGACAGCCGCGCCGACTTCAACACCCGCCTCAAATCCGGCGAACAGACCGCCATGAAGGAACGCTGGCAACGCCACTACATGCGCGGCGAAAAACCCACCGGCGACAAAGCCGAGGTGCACCAGACGAAGCGCCGGCTGAAGCCGCCGAAGGAAGTGAAGTAGGGCGCCCAAATCCCGCGCCCTCCGGGAGATGAGTGGCCCCGCGCCCGTGCGCCGTCATCCCGGTTTCGCCGCAGGCGAAGACCGGGATCCAGCGCATCAAAAAAGCGCATGACACTGCCGCATGTTCCTGTTATGTTCCAAGCATGCAACATAGCTACGTCTACATGCTCGCCTCGCGGCGCAACGGCACGCTCTATACCGGCGTCACCAGCGATCTTGAGGGCCGTGTCTGGCAGCACAAGAACGACATCACGCCCGGCTTCGCGCGCAAGCATGGCTGCACCTTGCTTGTCTGGTTCGAAACCCATGACGAGATCGGCGAGGCCATCCGCCGCGAGAAGCAGATCAAGCGCTGGCACCGCAGCTGGAAACTCCGGCTGATCGAATCCGGTAATCCGCTGTGGCGTGATCTCTGGCTGGATCTCTTCACCGCGCCGCCTGAAGCGATCTTGCCCGAGGCCTTGGAATTGAACCTGGCCCAACACACGACCCTTCGTTAGCCGGCATCCCGGTCTTTTCAGCAATGCTGAAAAGACCGGGACCCAACAAACACAGAAACAAGCAAGCCTGGGTCCCGGACATTTGCTGCGCAAATTCCGGGATGACGACACATTGAGGATGAGACTTGCGACCGCTGTTGTGAATGCATCCTCTGTTTGGCGTCATCCCGGTTTCGCCGCAGGCGAAGACCGGGACCCAGACTTTGAGGCACAAGTTCCCGCTTGCGCCTGCATTTCTGCTCCCGGAGTCGGCAAAATCCCCAACAATCCCAACCCGGTACAAAAAACTTGTCCTCAGCCAATCCGACCGGTTTCCCGCCGCGCCTAGACTGCGCGGCGATGACCCGTCCACACCCGCACTTCTGGACCCCGATTGCGCACCTGCTGGCCGCCTTGCGCGCGCTCTTGCGGGCCGCCGCGC
>JBGSKU010000163.1:0-3543 GCA_041741055.1 Hyphomonas sp. | reverse complement strand
CTTCTGCGGTGATGCGTTCGCGCAGGTGATCGGCGCCGGGTGTGCCGCCGGCGGGGGCAACGAGTTCAAGCGCCGTATTGCCGAGCTGGAACAGTGCGGTTGCGATGCCTGCCTCGCTGACCGCCTGCCAATCCGGCGCGCGGCCGAGCAGCGCGGCATAGACCGCCGTGCCCGCTTCGATTTCGGGCGCGAGGATCACGATGTGATCGACGCCGTTGATCATACCGCCACGCTGGCCTGCGGCAGGCAGGTGTTGACGTCCTTGAAGCCTGGCAGGGCCTCGACCCGGCCCATCCATTTGCGCACGTTCGGATAGGGCTGCAGGTCGATCCCCGCCTGGCCCGAATAGCCCGCGATGCCGTAGATATCGATATCGGCGATGGTAGGGCCCTTCCCCACCAGCCAGTCGCGGCCATCCAGCAGCACGTTCAATTCCTTCAGACCGCCTTGTGCGGATTGCAGGTTCGCTTCGGCGACCTGTTCGGGAAACTTGAAGAAGCCGAGCTTGGCTGCGCGCGTGCGGTAGATGCCTGTGGTCAGCGTGCCCGCGCCCCAGAGCTGCCATTCGCGGGCACGCAGGCGCTCGCCCCGGTCCTTGCCGCCGAACTGGCCGGTCTCGTCGGCGAGATAGTCGAGGATCACCGAGGATTGGCAAAGGCAGTAGTCGGTCTGGCTGTCTTCCAGAACCGGCACCTGGCCGTAACGGTTCTTGACGAGGAAGGCGTCCGCCTTGTGCGCCCCGGCGCGCAGGTCGACATGCTCATAGTTAAACGGCGTGCCGGTGAGACGCAGCATCAGGCCGACCTTGTAGGTGGGGCCGGACGCGAAAATACCGTGCAGAGTGTAGCGGGCCATTTGAAGCTCCTGTTTCCTAATCATCTTATGCAAGCAACTGCGGGACTTGGAAATCGTGCCGCAAGGGACGGCGAGGGGTAGCCGCAACGAAGTGCGATTGTACATTGCCGAAGTTCTCGAAATCCAAGCGAGACAAAGAACCGGAGGGACAGCGCCTTGACTTACAGGCTGAGGGCTTTGGCGATTACGGCTGGTTCAGCCATATTGGCATTATGGCTTCACGGATGCTCATCGGTCCCGACTGACCGCCCAGCGGTCGCCGACCATGCACCCGTGTTTGACGGACACAATGATTTTATTGGGGATTATCTGAACGCCGTTCCAGCGTTGTCGCTAACCGCTCTGGATATCGAATCGGTGCTTCCCGGTCAGTCCGATTTGCCTCGCTGGAAATTGGGCGGCTTCGCGGGATCAATGGTTACGGTTTCGTCGTCTCGTCCCCCGGGTGAAGGCCCATTTTTTGAAGACCTGTCGCAAGCCTTTGATTGGTTCGACGCATTGGCGGCGAGCAAGCCTGACATTCTGGTCGCGGCCCGATCAGCGGACGACGTTGCGGCCATCATGGACAATGGCAAGTTCGCTATTGTGATGCACATCGAAGGTGGGGATCAGATCGACGGCAGCATTGAGAACCTGCGAGCCGCATTTGCGCGCGGGGTTCGAATGATGACGCTCGTCTATGATCACAACAACGATATCGGCGACGGCGCGATGGCGTTTCGTCAATCCGTTGCAATAGCTGCCAACAGCCACAGCGGACTTAGCGGGTTCGGGAGGGACGTTGTCGCGGAAATGAACGATCTCGGAATGATGATCGATCTTTCGCATGCATCCAGCGAAACTGCGTTGGAGACAATCGCGTTGTCGCGCGCGCCGGTCGTTTTTTCGCACAGCGGCGCCCGGGCGCTGGCCGATACGCCACGCAATGTGCCGGACAATGTGCTTGAGGCGCTTCGGGACCATAACGGGCTTATCATGGTGTCGTTCGCGCCCTACCTGACGACCACAGAATACTGGAAATGGTATGACCGCGGCGAAGCCGAATATGCGAGGCTCACTATCGATTTTCCCGACGGCGACTCAGCGATCGAAGATGGCATGGCGCGCTGGGACAGTGCCAATCCAAAACCCAAAGTCAGCGTCAAGGATGTCGCCGACCAAATAGACTATCTTGCAGCAATCGTCGGCCGGAGCCGTGTTGGAATCGGTTCAGACTATGGCGGTATGGGATCGTTCGTGATCCCGGATCTTGCAGACGCAGCGCACGCGGGCCTGCTGTTTGATGAGCTTCGTGTGCGTGGATGGAGCGAGGTCGAACTCACCGGTTTGGCGCAGGGAAACTTTCTCAGACTTTGGCGCGACGTCGCCCTGGCCGCCAAGTTGAAATAGGTCGGCACCCCTCAGTCAAAACGAGATGGGATTGAGGGCTAGCCCTGCAACCTCGACGCGGTAGACTTCGCGCGAACTGGCAAAGCAGGCCAGATCGCGTGGGAGGAATTGCCTATGAAACGCATGCTTTGCGCCTGGGCGATCGCTGCGGCCGTTTTTGCACCGCTCGCGCGTGCCGACGACGGCGTACTTTATCAGTACCGCACCGGCATGATCCGGGATGGCGCGTCCGGCGCCGTGGCACAGTTCCAAGCGGCAATGAACTCAGCACTGGCGGCCTGCGGTATCAACAAGGTGCTGCAGCCAGACGGCGCCTTCGGGCCCGGCACGCGCAGCGCCATCACGCAGCTGAGCGCGTGCGAAGTCATATCCGCCCAGCTTGAACCGGGCAGCCCGGCCCGAAGCGGCGCGATTACGGTCGCGCTTTGGCAGGCCTTGCTGCCGGACACGCCGGTGCCGGATGTGGACGCCCGCGCCGCCGCGCTGAAGCTGACTTTCGAAGCGACCGACTATGACCGCATGGAATGGAACTATTGCCAGAGTTCGCCGCGCTACAATCCGGAAGGCGGCCAGCCGGTCTGCTATTCCAATGACCGCGCCTCGTACATCACATGGGGGCCGAACGGTGCGACCGCAGGGCATGGACGCGAAGTGCAGGCCATCCTGGATGCGTTTCTCGCCGCGAAGCCGGAAACGAGCGGAGCGGAACTCGACGCCGCGTTTGGCAGCGAGGCGCCAGCGGTGCGGCGCATGCTGGAACTGAATGGCGCGAACGCGGACTCGCCGCTGGAAATATACCTGTGCAGTGTGTGGATGGACCCGGCGCGGCGCGCGGCGTGGAAGGCGGGCTTCAAGACGTTTGGAAAGATCCCGGCCGTCGGGGAGATCTACCGGGATGTGTACCAGTCCCAGTCCTTCGATGGGGGCAAGATCGCAACCTTCTACAAGGTGTGGACCTCGCCGGAATTTGATCTGAAAGTCACCGAGATCGACCATGCCTTCTTTGTCGACCGGGCAACTCAAATGAGCGTCTCGGCGTCGGCTTTGACAGCGGCACTCCGTACACTGAAGGTAGAAAGAGCCGCCGCCTGGCCACCCTCGCCTGCCGAGGTGCGACGCCACATCGCGCTCAACGTGCGCGCGCCCAACACGGCAGTGGTGGCCGATCGTCTGGGCCGTGACCTCGCCTTCTATGCGGCTCAGATCGGCGCGGACGCCTTGACCGAAAAAGAGCGCAGCGCGGAAAAGCGTGGCAAACCGAACGCCGAGGACCTTGGCCTGAGCGATGCGCGCGTGATG
>JBGSKU010000162.1:0-1657 GCA_041741055.1 Hyphomonas sp. | reverse complement strand
CTCAGCGCCTTGCAGGCGAAGGCCCGTGCACTGGGCGCCATGGCGATTGCCCGCGCGCAGGCGATGGGGCTCGAGGTCCTGTCGCCGGTCGAGGACGCAAGACGCGGCGGGCATGTCAGCGTGCGGATCTCTGAGGGGTATCCGGTGGTACAAGCGCTGGCGGCGCGAGGCGTGATTGGAGATTTTCGCGCGCCGGATACGGTGCGGTTCGGCTTCTCGCCGCTGTTCCTGCGGTACGCGGCGGTGTGGGACGCGCTGGATGCGCTGGCGGACATCCTGGCCAGCAAGAGCTGGGATCAGCCGCAATTCCATGCGCGCGCGAAAGTGACGTGACCCCCACAATCGCGCCGCGCCAGATTGACGGCGGCAGTTATTGGCACTAACAGTGTCATATCATGGACCCGCTGCCCAGGAGCCAGCCCGCTTGAAGAGTCTCAGAACGCCCGACGCGCAATTCGAAAACCTCTACCAGTACGATTTCCTCCCAAACTACCTCACCGTGACCGGCGCGGACGGAACGCTGCTGCGGATGCACTACCTCGATGAAGGTCCGCGTGATGGCGAGCCGA
Organism: Hyphomonas sp.; assembly: GCA_041741055.1. Lineage (GTDB taxonomy): Bacteria > Pseudomonadota > Alphaproteobacteria > Caulobacterales > Hyphomonadaceae > Hyphomonas. The sequence goes on along the minus strand of JBGSKU010000162.1, from coordinate 1,088 downwards.
TTCTCTGCCTGCACGGGCAGCCTTCGTGGAGCTATCTCTATCGCAAGATGATTCCGCTGCTGACCGCTGCGGGCTACCGCGTGCTGGCGCCGGACCTGATCGGCTTTGGAAAGTCCGACAAGCCGACGGAGATGGACGACTATTCCTATTCGGGGCACGTGGCATGGCTGAATGACTGGCTGACGCAGATGAACCTGACCGGCCTGACACTGGTGTGCCAGGATTGGGGCGGACTGATCGGCCTGCGCGTAGCGACTGATCAGATCGAACGGTTCAAGCGGATCGTCGTGGGCAATACGGGCCTGCCCGGCACGACGATGCTGACCGATGAGATGTCGGCCTTCATGGAGCAGATGTTCGCCTCCGTACCAATACCGGACGCCGACATGGTGCGCGAGGCTTTCCAGTCCGGCGGACCGGGCGCGTTCCTGTATTGGGTGAAATATGCCAGCGAGTCGCCGCACTTTACCGTGCGTGATGTGTTCAAGCTGCTGTCCGGCATTCAGGACGACCGCGTTCTGGACGGCTATGTCGCTCCGTTCCCGGACGACCGCTATATTGCGGGCGCACGGAAATTCCCCGCGCTCGTGCCGTTGCTGCCGAAGCACAAGGCAGAGCGGCTGGCGAATGACCGGGCCTGGGCGGTGCTGGAAGCGTTCAAGGGCCGCACGTTGATTGCATTCAGCGATGGCGACCCTGTAACCAGGGGCGGCGACGCGATTTTCAAGGCCCGCATACCGGGCGCAGAATCTGTTATGATCAAGGATGCCGGTCACTTCCTGCAGGAAGATGCACCGGAAGCCTTTTCGAACGCGATCATCGACTTCATGAAAAAAGACTGAGAACCAAGGGGAAGCGCACATGAAACGGATCCTGCTGATTGGCCTCGCGGTCATTCTCGGTCTGGGGGCCCTCGCCTACGTCAAGAGAACATCCATCATCCTGTTCCTGGCGAGCCGCGCCGAGCGGCCGGATGTCGAGCCGAACCAGCCGATCGCCTGGCAGCAGGGACCGGCAGAAGCGACGCTTCCCGCCGGCGAGCGGCCGCCGAACATCATTTTCATTCTGGTCGATGACCTTGGCATCAA
>JBGSKU010000161.1:0-12466 GCA_041741055.1 Hyphomonas sp. | reverse complement strand
CGGCGGCGCTGGGGGCTGCGTTTCTCCTGCTCGCGCCAACGGGCGCTGAGGCCATGCAGCTTGCCCTGACCCAGCGCGCGCTCAGCCAGAAAGGGGCGATTGTGGAGGAATTGCGCGAAAAGTCGGCCGAGTGGACCGCGCTTCGCCGCTCAGCGATCGAGGCGGCGGCCTTTGCCGAGCTTTCAGGCACGACGGGCGACCAGATGACTCTCGTGTTCGGTCTTCTTGATCTGAAAGCCGCCTTGTCGGAGCGAACGTCTGTCTCGATGATCGGCTTCAGGGACGGCGAAATCACAATCCAGCTCCAGTCACTTTCCGGAATAGACCCCGCGGAACTGGTCGCAAGCCTTGAAAGGAGCCGGAGCTGGCAGGACGTCCGGATCGATCCGTCAAAGCGTGAGATCCGGGGCAAGCTGAACTTTCAGACTGAGACCGTCGCGCAGCAGACAGGGGGCCAGGCCAATGCTCCTGCTACCGACTGAACGCTTCCTCGGACCGATGACACCCGCAAAGGAGGCTCGCCTTGTCTGACGATGCCTCGGCACCGCTGCTTACGCCCAGGCTGGCCTTCGGGCTCGTGGCTCTGTTTGGTCTCGGATCGCTCTTTGTGCTCCAGAAGGCGCAGGAGTACCGGTCGGCACTGGAAGGACAACTTCGCGATGTCGAAGTCGAGATCCAGTCCCTTTCCGGTTCGGACACTGCCGCGATCTGGGCCGAGCGAAAAGATGAAGCGGTTAAGGCAAAGGAGGCATGGACGGCGCGCCACTGGACCGGAGAAACAGCAGGGATCGCGTCTGCAGCTGCGCAAACAGAGTTGATGGGCCTGGCCCAACGCGCAAATATTGAAAGCATAAAGGCCGATGTCTCGAGCGACCCGCTCACCGTCTCCGGACAGGAACTCATCAGGTTCGAACTGATCGGAATGGGGGACTCTGAAGCGTTCGCCCGGTTGCTCATCAGTCTTTCATCTCATCCCAAGATCATTGTTGTAACTGAGCTCGACGCACCGTTTCGTGACGCAAAGACGTCTCGCCTGTCGATCGGAGGCTATCTCGCCTATCTGCCTTCGGAAACGCCTTTGTCCGACACTCCGGATTGATCTGTCATGTTTGCTGGAAGCTTAAAGTTCCTGATTTTGTCCCTCTGCGCCGGTCTTGCCTGGGGCTGGGTCGCCTTTTTCAGTGCCGAACGACCGCTCCCCAGCGCGGCTGGCACGGGCAGCTGGACGGCGCCGGTCTTGCCGCCTGACTATTCAGGGTCTTCAGGGCGTCTCGAACAGGAACTCCTGCAAACAGGATTCCTTTCACGTCCATTGTCGGCGCTCCAGACGATGCAGGTCGAGGAAGCTGGCCCGGTTGACCCTCTAGCCGGCCTGCAGTTTCTCTCTGCTGCCCGGATCAACACGTCCCTCATCGTTCAGATCCGGCTTCCGGATGGCCGGGTATCCAGCGTAAAGCCGGGCGATGATGTAATAGACGGCTGGATCGTGAGCTCAACTACCCCCTACAGTATCCAATTGGAACGAGCAGGTGAGCAGCGTGTATTTGGAAGCCGGCTTCCGGACTGACCCGGACTTTGCAAGGAGCACGCAGGACCCGCCTTGTGCGCAATTCCGCGGGCGCCTCACTGATCCGCCGCGCAGGATGGAAACGATCAGCCAGCGAATTCTCGGCCTGGCAAACGGGCTGCTCATGCTGGCCTGCCTGTCCTTCTGGGCGCCGGCCTCTGCTCAGCCATCGCCGGCGCCGAACATTGTAGTCATTGTGGCGGACGATCTCGGACGTGACGTCGACCCGTGTCGCGACAAGGACAGCCCGATGCGCTTCCTAAGGCAGACCTGCGAGCGCGCGGCAGTCCTCGAGAACTTCTATACGCATCCTTATAGTGCGCCCAGCCGGGCAACCCTCCTGACTGGTCGTCATCCGTTCAGGCATGGGGTGAACGACAATCGCCCGGATGCGCCAAAGCTTGCCCTCGCCGAAGAAATCCTGCCGGAATTCATCCGGGCGAATGCGGCTGAGCCATATCTGTTCGCCGGATTTGGCACCTGGCACCTGGCCGACTCCGCAAACGGCTGGCTGAGAAATCCCAATCTCCAGGGCTTCGATCATTTCGCCGGCCTTCCGGTTCACACGGGCAATTACAACTACTTCGACTATGACTGGTACGAAAACGGCCAACTGGCCGAGAAACCGACAGCCTATCTGACAAGCCAGATCACCAATGCTGCGATTTCGTTCGTCGCAGGTGAGAAGAGCGACCTGCCGCTGTTCTTATGGGTCTCATTCACCAGTCCAACAGCGCCTTATCATGTTCCGCCGTCGAATCTGCACAGCGACCAGGGGTTGAAGCAAATTGACTTGCAGCCCACGCTGGACGCCCGCCCCCGTCCCGATCAGTACCGGGTCAATCAGCGCCAGACTGTATTCGATCCCTATTATAACGCCATGCTTGAGGCGCTCGACCGCGAAACCGAGCGCCTCGTCTTTGAAATCTCGGCGCAGTCGTCGCGACCGAATGTGTTTGTGTTCCTTTCAGACAATGGCTCAACCGCCGAAGTCTATCGCAGGCCAACCGAGGGAAAGCAGCGCGCGCGGGCAACCCTCTACGATGGCGGGGTGCGGGTCCCACTCATGATCTGGACGGACAAAGCGCCGCAGCCGGCGATCGTGCCAGGCTTGTATGCGCATCTTGCACAGAGCGCTGACCTCTTCGCCACCCTTGCCGAAATGGCGGGCGTTCCCACGCGGCGGCTATACCAATCCGCAGAACAAAGGGACAGCACATCTCTGCTCGACATGCTGCAAAACGGGCCAGCGCGATCCCTGCCCCCGCGCAACTTCGCATTCGTGCAGCAGGGCAATGAGCAGCGAATGCCGTATGCCTACGGAGCGATTGACCGTGACGGTCTAAAGCTAATCTTGCGTGAGCCGACGCGTGCAACGGCCTACAGTCCGGGCGTGCTCGTCGAACTCTACGACACAGGCGCCGATCCTGACGAACTGCACAATCTCTTTCCAGGAGCCTGCGGACCAGAGCTGTCCCGCATGGGCGAACTGCTTGGATACATTGACCGAACGACGGCCGCCTCGGCGCCGGGTAGGTGGTTCCAGCCGGTGACGTACCTAAAACTGTTTGAACAAAGTGAGATCGTCTGCGGCCCGCCGCAATAGTCGCTCGCGTAATGGAGTCTTTTCAAAACGGCGAGACGAAACCGGCGAATGATTGAGCTTGTGCATCTTTCGGGGAAACAACGACTTCTGCAGTATCTATTCCCCAATCTATCCCGAGCGATGGATCGTTCCAGGCAACCGATCCGTCACAGGCCTTCGAGTAAATTGCATCAACCTTGTAGACGACTTCCGTATTCTCAACGAGCGTCGCGAATCCGTGAAGGAAGCCTCTGGGTACGAATATCTGAAGTCCGTTTTCAGCTGAGAGGACTGCCTTCACCCAACGACCAAAGGTCGGAGAGCCCTTCCGAACATCTACGGCGACATCAACGATAGCACCTCGAACGACCCTGACCAGTTTAGCTTGCGCAAAAGGAGGCGACTGGAAATGCAGTCCGCGGATTGTGAAGGCCCTGACCGAGTGAGAGTGATTGTCCTGAATGAACTCGGCATCGAGCCCGTGTTCACGAAAACGGGCCTGATTGTAAGTCTCCGAGAAAAATCCGCGATCATCTTGTATCCGGGATGTCAAGACCAGCTTCACGTCGGGTATAGCCAAACTTTCGACCTTGAGTGACATGCCGGATTTCCGATTTCGAACCGTTCGTGAAGGCCCTACAACGCTTTGGACAACAGGCCAAGGTTGCATCCGCGAGCAAGACAGACGAATAGGATCGTCTGTCACAGTATCAGACTTTACGATGGGCAACCGGGCATGATGAGCTTGCGGAAAATCGGGCGCGACCTGATGCGCAGCCAGCTTCTGCCGAGGCCGCGCCAGCCAGGTGCGCAAGCCCCTCAGCCGGAACAGATTGTCGTGGCAGGCATGTTCGGAAGCGGCAATGGCCTCGGACGAGCCGCCCGCGGCTGCGTTGCAGCCCTGAAAGCACAAGGATTGAGCCCGCTTGCGATCGACACGAGCCCGATCCTGAACCAATGGGACCTGGCTGCGCCATTGGAGACGGCAGCACTTGATCTGGCCCGCCCCGGAACCCTGATCCTTTACGCCAATCCGCCCGAACTGGAGCTTTGCCTCCTGTCTCTCGGGTTTCGTCGCTGGCATGACTGGCGGATTATAGGGGCCTGGGTCTGGGAAACGCCGGTTGCGCCAAGCGACTGGAGACGCCAGACGGCATTTGTGTCTGAGGTCTGGGCGCCGAGCCGGTTTGTTGCCGGGGCCTTTGCGGCCGCCTTTGGTATCCCGGTTCGCGTGATCCCGCATTTTCTTGGGTCTGAACCGCCGGCCAATGCCGCAGCCGTCCGGGCTGAGGTCTCCAACGGATCAGCCCAACGAGAGGCACAGCCTCTTCAGATTCTGTCGTTCGCCGACGCGCGATCTTCGTTGACGCGCAAAAACCCCGTAAGCGCCGTCAACATGTTTCGCCTCGCCTTTCCTGACGACGAAAGCGTTCGCCTGACGGTCAAGACACAGCAGCTCAGCCGGTTTCCAGGATATGCTGAGCAGTTGCGCCGCGCGATTGCAGATGACCGGAGAATTCGGCTGATCGACAGTACGCTTTCGGCTGACGCGCAGGCCGCCCTGCTCGAAACGGCGGACATCGTTTTGTCTCCCCACCGTTCCGAAGGTTTTGGTCTCACGCTGGCAGAGGCTATGGCTGCAGGAAAGTGCGTTGTCGCGACCGGCTGGTCTGGCAATCTCGACTTCATGAGCAGCGAAAACTCCATGCTGCTTCCCTATAAACTCGTTCCGGTGCGGGATCCGACGGGTGTGTATGCAGACGATCCGGCGGCAGTCTGGGCGGATCCTGATACGGCTGCTGGCGCCGAGCTGCTCTGGAAGCTTGCCAGAGACCCGGCGCGCCGATTGGTACTGGCCGAGCGGGCGCGTGAGACCATTCGCGAGAGACTGACCGCGGAGTGCTATTCCAAGGCACTCCTCTTCCCCTGCGCCTAGTTGTTCAATTCTTCGCAGTCTTGGATGACGCCGTTTTGCGGCATCTCCAGAGCCCCAGCCGGATATCGGCGGGCGCGATTCCACTGGCGGTCTCAAGACCAGGAATCTCCTGCGCTCGACGGCCTTTGAGCTGCTCTTGCGCATCTCATGATTGAACGGTCGCAATGCCAGTCGGCTGCTTGCTCCGAAGGGCTGGTCATGTTAACCGCTCGTCGATCATATAAAGGAATGTTGATATGGCTGACGACTACTACGTCAAGGATATCTCGCTCGCCGATTTTGGCCGCAAAGAGATAGCGATTGCCGAAACCGAAATGCCCGGTCTGATGGCCGCGCGCGAGGAATTCGGCCCGTCGCAGCCCTTGAAAGGCGCCCGCATCTGCGGCTCGCTGCACATGACGATCCAGACCGCCGTCCTGATCCAGACCCTCGAAGCCCTGGGCGCCAAGGTGCGCTGGGTGTCGTGCAACATCTACTCGACCCAGGATCACGCCGCCTCCGCCATCGCCGACAGCGGGACTGCGGTTTTCGCCTACAAGGGCGAAACGCTGGAAGAATACTGGGATTATACCGACCGGATGTTCCACTGGCCAGACGGCGAAGGTCCGAACCTGATCCTCGATGATGGCGGCGACGCCACCATGTACCTGATCCTCGGCGAGAAAGCCGAAACCAACCCGGCCTTCCTCGAAAAGCCGGGCTCGGAAGAAGAGAAGATCCTCTTCGCCCAGATCAAGAAGCGCATGAAGGCCTCCCCCGGCTGGTTCAAGAAGACCAAGGCTGGCATCCGTGGCGTCTCTGAAGAAACGACCACAGGCGTCAACCGCCTGTACCAGCTCGAAAAAAAGGGCGAGCTGCCCTTCCCGGCCATCAACGTCAACGACTCGGTCACCAAGTCCAAGTTCGACAACAAGTACGGCTGTAAAGAGTCGCTGGTGGACGCCATCCGCCGTGCGACCGACGTGATGATGGCCGGCAAGAAAGCCTTCGTAGCCGGCTACGGCGATGTCGGCAAAGGTTCGGCTGCCTCACTTTCTGGCTCAGGCGCGCGCGTGGCCGTGTCCGAAATCGACCCGATCTGCGCCCTGCAGGCCGCAATGGACGGCTACGAGGTGATGACGCTCGACGAGGCGGCTCCCAAGTTCGACATCTTCGTTACGGCAACCGGCAACAAGGACATCCTGACGCTGGACCACATGCGCGCCATGAAAGACATGGCGATCGTCTGCAACATCGGCCACTTCGACAATGAGATCCAGGTCGAAGCCCTGCGCAATTATCAATGGACGAACATCAAGCCCCAGGTCGACATGATCACCTTCCCGGATGGCAAGCGCCTCCTGCTCCTGTCAGAAGGCCGTTTGGTGAACCTGGGCAACGCGACCGGCCACCCGAGTTTCGTGATGTCTGCCTCGTTCACCAACCAGACGCTCGCTCAGATCGAACTGCACGTGCGCGGCCATGAATACGAGAACAAGGTCTACACGCTGCCCAAACACCTCGATGAAAAGGTCGCGCGCCTTCACCTGAGCAAACTCGGCGTGAAGCTGACTGAACTCTCGGGCGAACAGGCCGCCTATATCGGCGTCGAGACAACCGGCCCGTTCAAAGCCGATCACTACCGCTACTAGACCTGAAGGAAGGCGCGGTGGCGCAGGCATTCATCCTCACCCTGAGCTGCCCGGACGGAGTCGGCATCGTCGCGCGCCTCGCGCGGCTGATGGAGGAACATGGGTGTTTCATTGCCTCGTCGCGCACGTTCGGTGACCCGCAAACGGGCCGCTTCTTCGCCCGGCTGGTATTCAACACGCCGGACGATGACGCGGCGCTGGCCGGGGTGAATGCCGCCATGGGCAGACTCGGCGAGGACCTTTCCGCCGAGTGGAAAATCCGCCCGTCCGCCGAGCGGATGCGGACGCTTCTTCTCGTTTCAAAGTCAGACCATTGCGCCAATACGCTGCTCTATGCGGCCCGGCGCGGTGAATTGCCGATCGAGGTGACCGGCATCGTGTCCAACCACAACACGCTCAAAGCCAACTTCGCACATTGGAACCTGCCCTGGTTCCATGTGCCGGTGACGGCGGCGACCAAGCCGTCCGCCGAAACCCGTCTGGCCGAGATCATCGAAGAAACCGGAACCGAACTGGTCGTACTCGCCCGCTACATGCAGGTGCTCAGCCAGGACGCGTGCCGGCGCCTGGAAGGGCGCGTGATCAACATCCACCACTCCTTCCTGCCCGGTTTCAAAGGCGCCCAGCCGTACCACCAGGCCCACGCCCGCGGCGTGAAGGTGATCGGCGCTACAGCGCATTACGTCACCGCGGATCTCGACGAGGGGCCGATCATCTCGCAGGTCACCGAGGCCATCGACCATTCTTTCACACCCGAAGACATGGTCGAATCCGGTCGCCATATCGAAGGCATCGCCCTTTTGCGCGCGGTCAAGGCTCATGCCGAGCACCGCGTTTTCCAGAACTCCGGAAAGACCATCGTCTTTGCCCGCTAAACTGTCAGCCCTCAGAGGAAGTCCGAAATGCCCCTGAAATCACACGAATTCACCAGCGAAAGCGTCGCCGAAGGGCATCCGGACAAGGTCTCCGACCAGATTTCCGATGCGATCGTAGACTTGTTCCTGTCGCGCGACCCTTCCGCAAAGGTCGCCGTCGAAACGCTCTGCACAACCAATCTTGTGGTTCTGGCCGGCGAAGTGCGCACCAGCAATGGCGCCGTCATTTCGAAAGACGAAATGAATGAAGCTGCCCGTCAGGTCGTCAAGAAGATCGGCTATGAGCAGGAAGGCTTCCACTGGAAGAACATGACCGTCCAGAACTACGTTCACGGACAATCGGCCGAGATCGCCAAGGGTGTCGAGGAAGGCCAGGGCCTGTTCAAGGAAGAAGGCGCCGGCGACCAGGGCATCATGTTCGGCTACGCCACGACCGAAACGCCGGAACTCATGCCCGCCACACTCGTCTACTCGCACCAGATCCTCCAGAAACTGGCGCAGCTGCGCCATTCGGGCAAGAACCCGCAGCTCGAGCCTGATGCGAAGAGCCAGGTCACGCTTCAATATCAGGGCTCCCGCCCTGTTGGCGTGAACGCCGTCGTGGTCTCGCACCAGCACAAGGAAAATGTGAGCCAGGAAGAACTGCGTGAGATCATCCGCCCGGTCGTTGCCAGTGTTCTGCCCGAGGGCTGGTTCCCGCCGGAAGACAAGTTCTACGTCAACCCGACCGGCAGTTTCTATATCGGCGGTCCGGACGGCGACTCGGGCCTCACGGGCCGCAAGATCATCGTCGACACCTATGGCGGCGCAGCGCCACATGGCGGCGGCGCCTTCTCGGGAAAAGACCCGTCCAAGGTCGACCGCTCTGCCGCCTATGCGACGCGCTACCTCGCCAAGAACGTGGTCGCCGCCGGCCTTGCCGAGCGCTGCACGATCCAGGTCAGCTATGCGATCGGCGTCGCTCAACCGCTCTCGATCTATGTCGACACGCACGGCACCGGCAAAGCCGACGAAGCCCGGATCGCCAAAGCGCTTCGCGAACTGTTCGACCTGTCGCCGCGCGGTATCCGCACACACCTCAGACTCAACACGCCGATCTACAGCCCGACGGCCGCCTACGGCCATTTCGGGCGCACGCCCGGCACGGACGGCACGTTTACCTGGGAGCGGACCGCGCTCGTTGACGAACTGAAACGGCTCGTCAACTGAGCCAGCCCTTCAGCCGTTGAAAGCGAGGACCGTGTCGATGACGCGGTCCTGCGTCTCCGGGTCGAGATAAGGGTGCATCGGCAAAGCGAGCACATGCTTGCTGGCCGTTTCAGTGACCGGCAGCGCGCCGGCCGGCGGCGCATACGTGGCGGCAAAGTCCTGCTGGTGGATCGGCACCGGGTAATAAACCATGCTCGGAATGCCGTTCGCCGTCAGATGCGCCTGAAGCCCATCGCGGTTCTCATGCTCGATCACGTACTGGGCCCAAACGCTCTGCCCGCCATCGATCACTTTCGGAACGCGGCGGATCCGGCCTTGAAAGCCTGCTGAATAGCGGCGCGCCACACGCTCGCGGGACTCGATCTCGTCGGCGAATATCTTCAGCTTCTCCAGCAGGATTGCCGCCTGGATCGTATCAAGGCGCGAGTTCATGCCGACGCGCAGCGACAGATATTTCGGGTCATGGTGGAAGTTGCGCTGCGCGGCGTCGGTCGGCGTGACCTTGCCATAGACCCGCAGCGACTCGATCAGCTCGGCCAGCGCGCTGTCATTGGTCACGATGGCGCCGCCATCGCCGTAGCAGCCCAGCGGCTTGGCCGGGAAGAAGCTGGTCGTTGCGATATCGGCCCAGTCCGTCGGGTGCTGGCCATTCAGCGTGCACCCGAATCCCTGCGCGGTATCCGCGATGAGCTTCAGGCCGTGGGCGTCGCAGATCGCCTTGATGGCGGGATAGTTGGCCGGCTGGCCGAACAGGTCCACGGCAATCACCACTTTCGGCTTCAGCTTGCCCTCCGCTTTGACCTGGGCGATCGCCGCCTCGAGGCTGGAAGGATCCATATTGTAGGTGTCTGGCACGATATCGACAAAGATGGGGGTCGCGCCAAGCCATGGCACGACCTGCGCGGTCGCCACGAAGGTGAAGCTTGGACAGAAAACCGCGTCGCCGGGCTTCAGCTGCCAGGCCATCAGGGCCAGCGCCAGCGCGTCCGTGCCATTGGCGCAGCTCACCGCATGTTTTGCACCGCACCAGGCCGCGAGCCGGGTCTCAACCTCGCCGACCTCCGGCCCGAGCACATAGCGGCCACTTTCAATGACGCGCTGCACCGCCGCGTTGATCTCGGGCTCGATCCGCTTGCGCTGCGCCTGAAGGTCGATGAAATGCATGAAATCTGTCCTGTATGATGTGCTGCGGCTCAATGACCGGGATGGTGGTCGAAGCCAAGTCACGCTTGGTTTCAGCCTGTTTCATCACAATTGCGAGGCGCGATCCTAACCGCTCGGGCGCTCCCGGGCGGTTGCAGGGCGTTCATCAACACATCGCTACAACCGCTTCTGGTTGAGCGCGCTTGAATTCGGTATGATTTCAGTGAGAGTGGGTGGGGTACTGCGCGTCCACCGATGGAACTGCGCCGCGGAGGATGACAGGAAATGGCCAATTCATTGAGATGGATCGATTCGGAAGCGTTCGGCGCTGGTCGTGCCTCATTGAGCGCGAACGTGGTGAATGTAAGCTCATTCGAAGTTTCAGAAAGAGGCTCGGTGTTCGCGCTGCGGGCGCATAGCTTGACCTGCTGCCCCTGCGGCCAGGATCACACCACCGAATTGGTCGCATTCAAGTTCGCGCTTGCCAGCGGCGCGACGGTCGAATCCTTGTACATAGCAGAAACCACTCAGTATGCGCCGGACGGCTCGCCCGACTTCGCGACCGTCACCATCCCAGGCGACGTGGTGGGGGGCACCGGCTCAACCACTGTTCTGAACATCGGCGATTCGATTGTCAGTCAGATCGAAGCCAGCGGAGATCAGGACTGGTTCAGGGTCAATCTCACGGCCGGGGTGACCTATTCATTCTCTCTGGACGGCACCGGCGGCGATGCCCTCTCCGATCCTTATCTGGAGATCATGGGACTAGACGGCACGCAGCTGAAGTTCGACGACGATGGCGGCGCGGGACTGAACTCGCTGCTGCGCTTTACTCCCACCGCCAGCGGGACTTACTTCATCAACGCCCATGGCTGGATTGACGCGAACGGAGATACCTCAACCGGCACGTATACGTTGACCGCGACCCAAGCGCCGCCTCTTCCGACTTACTCTGTCGCCCAAATTGCCGACTATCTGGTCAATGAAGGATCGTCCGGGGGACGCTCTTGGGCTCAAACCAGCCTGACCTACAACATCGAAGCGCTGACGGCCGAGCAACGCATCCTAGCCGAGCGTGCGCTTTCGCTTTGGTCCGCGGTGACACCATTGACGTTCACACGCACCACCGGAACCGGCGACATAACGTTCACCAACACCCACCCCGATCCGGACCCCGCCAATCCGACTGCCGAAGCGGCGTTCGCTCAGAACACCTATTCTGGTGCGGGATTCATCATTGCCAGCACCGTCGTTATTACCAGCAACTGGTTCAGCAGCGACACGACCTACGACAGCTATACGCAGCAAACCTACATTCACGAAGTCGGCCACGCGCTGGGCCTGGGCCATGCCGGCCCCTACAACGGAACGGCCGAATGGGGCACAGATAACATCTACACAAACGACAATTGGGCCAGCACGGTCATGTCGTACTTCGACCAGCTGGAAACGGGCTTCGGGAGCTACAGGTTTGTTCTGGGGCTGCAACAGGCCGATATTGCCGCCATCCAGCTACTGTATGGCTCCAATCCGGCAGGCACCCATGCAGGCAACACCACGTTCGGGTTCAATTCTTCCGCACCCGGAACAAACATAGATTGGTCGCAGTTTGTAGTGGTCCAGGCCGAAGGCACCTATCGGCGCCCGCCTTCCATGACGATCTATGATACGACCGGGATCGACACCATCAATCTGTCAGGTTTTTCGCAGCCTCAGATTCTTGATCTGTCTCCCGGCTCGTTCTCGAGTCTCGGCGACCGCCCCATTACGGGACAAGTGCACTACACCAACGTCGTCTCGATCGCCTCAACCACGATCATCGAGAATGCGATCGGCGGCGCAGGCAACGACACGATCACTGGAAACACCGCCGACAATACGATCACGCTCGGCAGCGGAACGGACACGTTTGTCTACACGGCCAGCGGCGGTGCTGACACCATCACAGACTTCGCCGCCGGAATCGATAAGATCGATCTTACCGCATTTTCCTCTAGCGCCGCGACGGCGGCATTCAATAGCCGCACTAGCTCCGCAGGCGGAACGCTTCTGAACTTCGGATCAGGACAGACCATCCTTCTGCAGGGCGTCGCCACCGGACAGCTTTCGCTGTCAGACTTGGTTCTCGCGGGAAGCCCCCCGCCTCCACCTCCCCCCCCCGGGCCAACGGAAGGCGATGACGTGCTAGATGGCACACAGGCTGGTGATGTCATTGATGGTCTTGGCGGCAATGACACGATCAATGGCCTGGGCGGCAATGACAACCTGTTTGGCGGGACCGGCAACGACACATTGAACGGCGGCGACGGCTCGGACTTCCTTGATGGCGGCGAGGGCAATGACGGGCTTGACGGCGGTTCAGGGGACGACACTCTGGTTGGCCGCGCGGGTCTGGACACGCTGTTTGGCGGGGATGGCAACGACACGGTTTACGGCGGGGATGATGCGGACACGCTGAACGGGGATGGTGGCCTGGATTTCCTCGATGGCGGCAATGGCAATGACACGCTGTTTGGCGGT
>JBGSKU010000160.1:0-12337 GCA_041741055.1 Hyphomonas sp. | reverse complement strand
ATGGCGTCGACCTGAAGGACGGGCGCACGCGGCCGGGCAAGGCAAGCGCGATTCCCGGGCCGTATGGCCTCTGGCCGCGTGATCCGCCGATCCGGTTCCGAAAATCCGTGCCCGACAGCTGGGTCGAACTGACGATCTCGGAAGGTCGCAACCGTCAGGTGCGCCGCATGACCGCCGCTGTAGGTCATCCCACACTGCGTCTGATCCGGGCCAGGATCGGTGAGTGGCAATTGGGCAATCTGGCCCTCGGCGACTGGCGCAACGGCTAGGGCGCCGGAAAAGCTGCATCCGCAAGGGTCAACAAACGGCAATGGGCGGCCCCCGTACGACCAGTAGCTTCAAGTGTCCTCCATGCGCGACAATCATATGTGAGCTGACGAACAAGATCCTCAAAACGGTGCGGCTCGAGATCTTCCAGGTGAAGGGGGCCCAGTGTTCGGGTTGTGTGCGGACGGGTAGACACGCTTAGCTCTCACTCACTTTCGTCTCGACTTTCGTTATCCAAGGGCCACCCGGCTGCCACGTCATTCCTACCATGGGGGTGGCCGCTTTGGTCGCCATGAGTGGCGCGACGAATTCCGCAATGAACGCGATCAATTCAGGAAGCGGTTCGGGCGCGACAGCGATCGTGGTCCGGCTCAAAAAAGCGCGCCACTGAGACTGCTTTCCGGCGTCGTTTGAGAAGGTCTTGGTCAGCGCAACAGGCGCACCCTGTGGAAGCGCGGTGCCGCGGCGCTCGAACGTCGCAGCGACGGCGGCCGCCAGCGTTGGACCATCAAACGCAAATGTCTTCGCGATGACCCAGAGATCGAAGAAGTCTTTCATCCGGCTGTTGCGCATATCGAGCGAGACAAGCGCTTCGAGCTTTTCCGCGACAACAGTCTCTGCCGGATAGGCACGGAGAGACGGCGACGGAAAGCCAAGAAGCGACGGGTAGTCGACGTCTGATGCGCCGGGCGTCACGGCGTCGCCAAATCCGATATCAATCTGGATCGCCAGGCGCGCACCCGCCAGCGTAGCCTTGAGTGAGACACGAACACCGCGATAATCTTCATCGTCGCGTGCACTCTGCGCACGCACGCTGGTCGCGTCATAGACGACGCCGTCATCATCGACGGCGGCGGCGCAGATCGCAGAGAATATCGCCGCCATGCGTTCCGGCGCAGGATCGCCCTGACCAAGCAGGTCAAGGTCGCCGGTGCTGCGATAAGGAACGGGCGCCCAAAGTGAAAACAGCATGGCTCCCTTGAGCACGAATTGATCACGGTAGCCGCTCTGGGCGAGCCGATAGAGGAGACGCTCGATCGCGTAGCGGAGAAAGACACGGTCGACCGCATCGCCTTGTTGCTTGGCGAGGGCGGTCAATCGCGTACGAACCGAAGCAGCAATGTTGACGGTCATGATTCCGGCTCCCCCTAGCCCAGCGCTTCGAGATAGGGTCGCATGTAGGTCAGTGCACGGCGGCGTTCAGCAAGACGCCAGACTTCATTCAGGTCTACTTTCCGCTGCCGCCGGGCATCACGAAGGGCTTCGATCGCCACGTCGAGCCCGACTTCGTCCCGTCGTTTGAAACAGTCCACAATGGTGCGTGCCGTGTTGGTGATCTTGACCGGCACGCCGTCGATGACGTGGTCGTCGATCCCGAGCGTCAGCCCATCGCCGTCCACGCGGAACACCCTGAGTTTGACGGGCGTGCGCGCCGGAACACGCGCCTTGCGGCCGATATAGACCCATACTTCATGGGGTACCTGGGTCGTCAGGCCATGAAAGCGAAGCGCTGATAGGAGCGCGACCACGGCATGCGGTGTCCGGCGCGCAACCTCAGCCATCGAGGCTTCCGCCGCCATTTCACCGCCGACGCGGCGATACAGTCCCCGATCGGGTTGCTCGAGTTCGCCGCTCTGTACGAGACGACGCAGCGTTTCGCGTGCGATGCCGGCATCGACGAGATCGCGCGCCCGGAGGAGCGGTGTCCTGTCGAGGAGAGCAAGGGCCCGCTCCGCTTGCGTGAGCGCATCCCCCTTTTTGCTTGTTGAGCGGAGTTTGCGAGGCGTTTGTGACATAATGTCGGCATTACTAGCATAAACGCCGACGATTCGTCACCAATAAAAGTGACGTTGCGTCAGCCTCATTACTTTCCTGGCTTCCGACCCACGCTGCGCCTGATCCGGGCCAGGATCGGCGAGTGGCAACTGGGCAACCTTGCCCTGGGCGACTGGCACAACGGCTAGGGCGACGGCAAAGCTGCGTCCGCACGGTTAACAAGCGGCAGTCGCCGGTCTAGTTGGCTAGGGAAGGCCAATCCAAGACCTCGGGGGACCCGGACCATGGACGCAGACCTGCTGGTGAAGAATGTCACCGATTGGTGGACTTCCAATGCGCCGGACTGGGCGCTGGACACCGTGGAATACATCCGGTCGATCTGGAATGAAGGCGCCTATGGGCTGACTTATGGCGAAATCGCCACGGTCACCGGCATCCTTGGTTTTTCGCTCCTGATCCGGGGCCTGTTCGCCCGCACGCTGGTTCGCTGGATCACCCGCGCAGCCTCCGGCACCAAGACCAAGATCGATGACGCCATCGTGCAGGCGATTGCGCCGCCGCTGAAGATCATTCCGGTCGTCGTCGGCGTCTATGCCGGTCTTCAGATCCTCGACGTTGCGCCCAACGTGGCCGAATATGCCAACCGGGTCATCCAGTCGATCATTACACTGACTGTCTTCTGGACCCTCTCACGCGCCGTGAAAGCGCTCGAATATGTCTTCGAGGGCGTGCGCGATGCGCTGTCGTCTTCAGCCGTCGACTGGATGATCAAGGCCTTGCAGTTCATCCTGATCGCGCTCGGTCTCGGCGCCGTCGCCCAGCAATGGGGGATCGCCATCGCACCGCTGCTCGCGGGCCTCGGCGTATTCGGCATCGCGGTCGGCCTCGGCGCGCAGGACTTGTTCAAGAACCTCATCTCCGGCCTTCTGATCATCGCCGAAAAGCGCTTCGTGCCGGGCGAATGGATCGCGGTGGATGGCACGGTCGAAGGCACGGTGGAGAAGATCAACTTCCGCTCGACCCTGATCCGACGCTTTGACAAGAGCCCCGTCTATGTGCCCAACAGCAAGCTGTCGGATGCCGTGCTGACCAATTTCTCGCGCATGTCCCACCGTCGCATCCGTTGGGTGGTCGGCGTTGAATACCGCACGACGGTCGAGCAGCTGAAATACATCCGTGACGAGATCGAGGCCTGGCTGATCCGCGACACGCGTTTCGCCACGCCGCCGGAAGCGCCACTGTTCGTCCGTATAGATACGTTCAATGCCAGCTCGATCGACTTCCTGATCTATGCCTTCACGCGCACCACGAACTGGGGCGAATGGCTGGCGATCAAGGAGGAGTTCGCCTTCGCGATCATGCAGATCATCGAGCGCGCTGGCACCGGCTTTGCCTTCCCGAGCCAGACGGTCTACCTGCGTCAGGAAGATCCGCCCGAGATCATGGCGCCGCCTGTGCGCTCGAACTTTGCAAGCCCTGGCCAACCACCGCTTCCAGCAGCGGCCGGTACCAGGGGCTTCGGCGAATCCGACGGCGGCGGCTGAACCTACCTTACCCACGCGCCTGGCGCGTTGGTGCGATAGCCGAGCGCCGTGTAAGTCGCATCGATCAGGCTCTGGCAGCGGTCGTTGAGCAGCAGGCCGTTGCCCATCTGGTTCATCGTATAGCTGAAGGCAAGGCCGCATTCGGGATCAGCAAAGCCGATGGATCCGCCAGCGCCGACATGGCCGAACGCCTTTTCGCCGAGGATGGCACTGGTGCCCGGCCCCAGGCCCGCCTTGCGATTGTCCATCGACTTCATGAAGCCCGAGGCAAAGCGCGTCGGGATCAGGAGCGTGAAGTCGCGCTGCGTGGCCGTCGACACCATCGACATGTTCGCGAGCCGGTCCGCCGAGACGAGCTTGCCGGAATTCGTCGCAAGCTCCGTGTACCAGGCAACCTGCCCGCGCGCATTCGAGAGGCCGCCGCCTCCGCCCACTTCAGCCGCCTGGTTGGCCCGCACGTTGAAGTCCCAGCCACCGATGTTCAGGAATGACTTGTGCTGGACCGACAGCGGATCGGTCATCAGCTTGATCGTGAATTCCGTCGGCTGATCATCCGGCTTCGGCACATAGGGCCGGATCGGCGCAATGTGCACCTTCTCGCTTTCCGGCAGGCCGATCCAGAACTTCGCGCCGGTCTTCTCGGCCACTTCCTCACGGAAGAATGTGCCGAGCGACTTGCCGGAAACGCGCCGCACGAGCTCACCGACGGTCCACCCGAAATTGATCATGTGATAGCCGTTGCGCGCGCCGACTTCCCAGAATGCTTCCTCGTCGGCCATGCGCTTGGCCATATAGTCCCAATCTGCAAACCCGCCGGGCTTCACCGGATCGCGCAGCGTCGGCAGCGCGCTCTCATGGTTCAGCATCATCTGGACAGTGGTCTTCTCTTTGCCCTTCTGGGCAAATTCCGGCCAGTATTCCGAGACCAGTGCGGCGGGATTGAGTTGTCCCCGGTCGATCAGGATGTGGGCGCAAAGGGCGACCGCCGCCTTGGTGCAGGAGAAGACGATGGAGATCGTGTCTTCCTGCCAGGGATCGTTCGTCTCGGGGTTGGCCATGCCGCCCCAGAGGTCGACCGCCGTCTCCCCGTTCACCGTCAGGCAAACGCTCGCGCCCACTTCGCCGCGCTGCGCGAAGTTACGCTCGAACTCCTCCTTCACTTTCGCAAATTTCGGATCACACTTGCCGCTGACCGCCATGACTTCCTCCCTGCATTCCAGTTTTCGCAAGCATAGGCGCCGCCCCTGAAATGCAAAAGGGCTGCCGCACGGGCAGCCCTTTCGGGTATCGCGAAAGTCAAATCGCTCAGGTCGCCGGTTCTTCGGCTTCGTCCTTGGTGGCTTTCTTCTTTTTCGGGGGCTCTGCGATGTACTTGAACGACAGTTCTTCGGTCTTCTTGTCGAGATCGATCTTCACGATGCCGCCCTTCTGGAGCTTGCCGAACAGCAGCTCCTCCGCCATCGGCTTCTTGACGTATTCCTGGATCGTCCGGGCCAGAGGCCGCGCGCCCATGTCGGCATCGAAGCCGCGTTTGGCCAGCCAGTCGCGGGCCGGCTTGGACACTTCGATGGTGACGTTGCGATCTTCCAGCTGGATTTCCAGCTGCAGGATGAACTTCTCGACGACCCGGTCGATGATCTCCGGCGTCAGGCCGCCGAAGGTGATCGTGGCATCCAGACGGTTGCGGAATTCCGGCGTGAACAGGCGCTTGAGCGCCTCGTCGGCTTCCTCGTCCTTCTTCCCACGGCCAAAGCCGATGGAGTTCTTCGCCGCATCCGACGCGCCGGCGTTCGTGGTCATGATCAGGATCACGTTCCGGAAATCGACCTTGCGGCCGTTGGCATCCGTCAGGGCACCGTTGTCCATCACCTGCAGCAGGATGTTGAACAGGTCCGGGTGGGCCTTCTCGATCTCGTCGAGCAGCAGCACGCAGTGCGGGTGCTGGTCAACGCCGTCCGTGAGCAGGCCGCCTTCATCATAGCCGACATAGCCGGGAGGCGCACCGATCAGGCGGCTGACGGTATGGCGCTCCATGTACTCCGACATGTCGAAGCGCAGCATCTCGACGCCCATGATGGACGCAAGCTGTTTGGCGACTTCGGTCTTGCCGACGCCGGTCGGGCCGGTGAACAGGTAGGAACCGATCGGCTTGTTCGGCTCGCGCAGGCCAGCCCGGGCGAGCTTGATCGTCGCCGACAGCGCTTCGATGGCTTCGTCTTGTCCGAACACGACCCGCTTGAGGTCGCCTTCCAGAGACTTCAGGGACGCCGCGTCGTCCGACGTCACCTGCTTGGGCGGAATGCGCGCGATCTTTGCGACGACCGCTTCGATGTCGCGAATGCCGACCTGCTTCTTGCGCTTCGAGGCCGGCAGCAGCCATTGCGCGGCGCCCGCTTCGTCGATCACGTCAATCGCCTTGTCGGGCAGCTTGCGGTCCGTGATGTAACGGTCCGACAGCTCCACCGCGGCCTTGATCGCATCGGTCGTGTACTTCAGGCCGTGGAAATCCTCGAACTTCGATTTCAGACCCGTGAGGATCTTGATCGTGTCCGGAACCGTCGGCTCGACCACATCGATCTTGCGGAACCGGCGGCTCAGCGCGCGGTCCTTCTCGAAGTGCTGCTTGTATTCCTTGAACGTCGTCGAGCCCATGCAACGCAAGCCGCCGGACTGCAGCGCAGGCTTCAGCAGGTTCGAGGCATCCATCGCGCCGCCGCTGGTGGCGCCGGCGCCGATGATCGTGTGGATCTCGTCGATGAACAGGATCGCTTTTTCCTGCTGTTCGAGTTCCTTCATCACTGACTTGAGGCGCTCCTCGAAGTCGCCGCGGTAACGCGTGCCGGCAAGCAAAGCGCCCATGTCGAGCGACCAGATGATCGCGTCGTCCAGGATCTCGGGCGCTTCGCCGTCAACGATGCGCTTGGCCAGGCCTTCGGCGATCGCTGTCTTTCCGACGCCGGGGTCGCCGACGAGGATAGGGTTGTTCTTGTTGCGCCGGCATAGCACTTCGATGCACCGGTTCACTTCCATGTCGCGCCCGATCAGCGGATCGATCTTGCCGGCCCGGGCGCGCGCATTGAGGTTCACGCAATAGGTGTCGAGCGCTTCATGGCCCTGTTTCACGGGTTCTTCTTCCGAGGAGTCTGCCCCGCGCGGCGTGGACGGGCGCGACATGCCGGGCTGCTTGGCTACGCCGTGCGAGATGTAATTGACCGCGTCATACCGCGTCATGTCCTGCTCCTGCAGGAAGTAGGCGGCATGGCTTTCACGCTCGGAGAAGATCGACACGAGCACGTTGGCGCCAGTCACTTCCTCGCGGCCCGAGCTTTCGACGTGGAGGATGGCGCGCTGCACGACACGCTGGAACGCGGCGGTCGGTTGCACGCGGCCTTCGCTGCCATCGACGATCAGGCTCGAAAGCTCCTCATCGATATAGCGCGTCAGGTCGGCGCGCAGCTCGTCAATGTTGACCTTGCAGGCCCCCATCACATCGCGCGCATGCTCGTCTTCTGTCAGAGCCAGCAGCAGGTGCTCCAGCGTGGCATACTCGTGATCGCGTTCGTTCGCGAGCGAGAGTGCCTTTTCAAGAGCCGTTTCGAGAGATTGGGAGAGACGGGGCAAGGAGTGCAGCCTTTTCGTAAGGTCGTGTGATTAGGAACGTTCGTCTTTTTTCATATGGGGCGTCTAGTCTTCTTTCTCCATGACACACTGGAGCGGGTGTTCGTGTCGCCGGGCAAGATCCAGCACCTGGGCCACCTTCGTTTCGGCAACCTCGTAAGTATAGACCCCGCACAGGCCGACGCCCTTCTGGTGGACGTGCAGCATGATCCGGGTCGCCTGTTCCCGCGAACGATTGAAAAACCGCTCGAGGATGAACACGACGAATTCCATCGGCGTGTAGTCGTCGTTCAGCAGCAGGACGCGGTAGAGCGACGGTTTCTTCGTCTTGATCCGCGTTTCGGTGGCGAGGTCGAAACTCGTTCCATCGCCTTCGCCCGGCGCTCCGCCTCCGGGGGGCGTGCCCGGCACAGGCGGTCCCGCCATCCGGATCGGGTCGAGAGCGAGGTTCATGTCTGACAAGATATACGTTCCTGCACGAGTTTGAAGATGCATTTGGCGCTTCATTGCAGATGTGCCCGAATTCAAGGCGCCATCAACGCGCCCGAAAGGGCGTCGAGGCGCTTGCGGTTTGCGCCGAGGTCCGAATAGCCTACGCGGGATCGCGAATAGGCGGCGAAAGTGGATTTGCCCGGCTGACCATCCGCCGGCAGGATCACCAGATCGACGTCATCCTTGAACCGCATCAGCGCCGAAACCGCCACGAATCTGAGCCGCAGTCCGGCGTCGTCTGTCTCACCCAGCTGCCAGTTCGGCTTGGCGGCGACCGCGTTCAGGGCGCGAGCATAGAGCTCGGCTGGCGCGGTATTGTAGACGGGCGCTGCTCCGTCAGGCTGAGCCGTCGGGGTAAAACCATCCGGGGCCAGCAAGGCCGTGTTCGGGCTTGCGGGCCGCTCGAGCGTCTTGAAATCGATGAAACCGGGCATGGGCGGGATCCTGTTGTTTCAGTGCGCGCGCAAACCGGCGCGGCGGGCAAAGGCGAGATTCACGCGGCTATCGGGGCGCAGCGCGAGGCGTTCCTGAACCAGCGCCCGCGCAACCGCCAGGTTCTTGCCCCGTAATGCCGCTTCGATGAGAGTCCAGTCGATCACGTCGCGCTGGGCATGACTGCCCCCGAACGCGTTTGCTATCTGGCGTGCCCGCATCAAGGGTTCAATGGCGCCGGGGAATTCGCCGCGGTCAAAATGCAGGAAGCCGTCGATCAGCGGTTCGCCCGTTTCGCGCATCCAGCGGTTCATCTCATGGTCCGGACTGCCCTCATGGGCGATCTTCACCAGATCCGTCGCGTCGCTGCGCCGGCCGGCGCCGATATAGGCCATCGCCGCATGTACATCGTTGAAAGGATAGCATTTGCCGTCGGCATGCTGGGTCCAGGTATCGGCCAGTTCGTCCCAGCGCTCTCCCGTGTCACCGCCGAGCAGATGGATCCGCCACAGCAGCGCCGAGGCATCCACCAGGTTCTGCGCCACCGTCGTGGGCTCGCCGCGCACCTCTTCATCGTAAAGTGCCAGCGCCACGTCGAGTTCGCCAAGCTCCAGATGGCAGAGCGCCAGGTGCCACCAATTGTGCACCTTCAGAAAATTCTCGGGCTGCGCCCAGTGCGCCCGCCGCTTGAGGATGAAATCCCGCCCCTCCGCAGCGCGCCCCTGCATTTCCATGACATGGGCCACCGCATGGTGTGCCCAGCTGTCGTTCGCATCCAGCTCAAGCGCCTTCATTCCCGCCGCCTCGGCGCGTCGATAATCGCCCATCTCTTCGAGGCCGAAGGCCAGCATGCCCAGCAGGTGAGACCGTCCCGGCACCCCCTCCCAGGCCGGCAACGCCCGGGCGATACGGTCGCGCAGGTTGCGCGCATTCGCGGTCAGGAAATCCACCTGATGGCCCGCCATCAGCCCGATCAGGTCGCACGGATAGGCGGCCCCATGCAGGTCCAGCGCCCGCGCCGCCGCCGTCCATTCCGTGTTGGCCGCCAGCTTCAGCGCCCGGACATGGCTCTCTTCGCGGGGACCGAGCGGCATGTCTTCAAGGTCGTCCACCATCCGGCGCACGCTCGCGGTCGCCTGCGGTTCGGTCGACATCGCATAGATCCAGGCCTTTGCGACCAGCGCCATGCCGAATTCGGGGGAATCGATCAGGGCTTCCCGGAACGGCTCGATCGGATCGCCGCAAAACCGGGCAAAGCGGCTACACCCAAGGTCGAACAACTCCGCTGCACGGGCCGAAGCCCCTGTCAGATCCAGCCCTTGCCGGTCGTGTAATATCATCGCCTGGCTCCCGCCCGCGTCGCCAGCCCGCATAGTGTGGCCAGCGCCGCCGAGTCGCAAGCCGGACGCGGGGGCAGCACCAAACGAAAAGGGCCTGACCAATCAGGTCCAGCCCCTCAACTCTACAGCGCGGGGAGAGCCTTCCGGCCCCACCCGACCCCGGGTATCTTATTTCGCGAAGGAAGCCATGTACGGCTTCGCGGCGTTGCGCCAGGCGCTGACGCAAAGCTCGGTCTGGGCGGTCAGTTCGGTGGTGAAGGCCGAGAACATCGACTTGGCGAACGCCGTCTGAAGCTCGAACATCTCTTTCGGGTCGCGCACGCTGGCCAGCGTCTGGGTCAGCTCGACACCCTGCTCCATCGCAGAGGTCATGAAGCTGACATTGCGGTTGCCGATCTCGCGGATCACTTCGGTCGAAGCGACAGCGCTGTCGGTCAGCGCTTTGACGCTACTTTCGGTGAATCCAGTCATCTTGGAGGCAAAATCGGCCATCTGGTCCATGCCGGCTTCCAGTTTCTTGGTCGTCGCAGCAGCAGGGCGGGCTTCCGCTTTGGCGCGGGTTGCAGAGGCAGCAGTCTTGGCCATTCGGGGATTCCTTCTTCAATCAGGTGTGCCTTGAATAGCACACCGCCCTCGCAGATGCAATAAATTTTGTGCGGTGCAACATTAAGCATTTGTGGGTCAACTTGCATTCATCTTGCATGTTTTATGAAAGTGGCACCGGAATCGCTGTGTTAAGCAGTGGTCAACCGGTTTGGCCGAATCTAGGTTTGCTCCGGGAGTGCCGGGGTTTCGAGTTTTGGAGGTTGCCTGAATCATGGCGCTGCTCAGCCGTTCCTTGTACCGCGCCGCGGCTGTCTCGATTGCCATCGGATCGACCGCGCTGGTCCTTGCCCCCAGCGCCCTGGCTGAAAAATATGCCGCCTTCGTGATGGATGCCGATACCGGCGAGATCCTCCATGAGCGCAATGCCGAGGATTCCCGCTATCCCGCCTCGCTCACCAAGGTGATGACGCTTTATCTCCTGTTCGATGCGATCAATTCCGGAGACGTGAAACTCACCGACAAGATGACGGTGTCCAGGAATGCAGCCGCCCAGCCGCCGTCGAACCTCAAGCTGAAAGCCGGCACCAAGATCAAGGTCGAGGACGCCATCCTCGCGCTGGTCACCAAATCCGCCAACGACGTCGCGGTCGTCATCGCCGAACACCTGGCCGGCAGCGAGCGCAAGTTCGCCGCCCGGATGACCGAGAAGGCCAAGGATCTCGGCCTCGAGCACACCACATTCAAGAACGCCTCCGGCCTGCCGAATACCGAGCAGACGACGACGGCCCACGACCTCGCCCTGCTCGCAGATGCCCTGCTCGAGCAGCACGGCCAGTATTACCACTACTTCCAGAACCAGAAATTCGCCTGGGGCCGGATGGTCTACAAGAACCATAACGACCTCATCGGCCAGGTTGTCGGCGTCGACGGCATCAAGACCGGCTACACCCGCGCCTCCGGCTTCAACCTGATGACATCGGCCGAACGTGACGGTCACCGGGTGATCGTCGTGATGCTTGGCGGCGCCACCGCCAAGTCGCGCAATGAGCACGTTGCCTCGCTGGTCGAAGCGGCTTTCGCCACCTATGGCGACCCCGCTGAAGTCTCACCCACCCTGCGCGGCTCCACGGTATTTGCCGCCGTCCAGGTGCCCGCCAATCCGAACGATGCCGCCGAGCCGATGCTCAATGGCAAGCCGCTCAGCGCCTACAAGGCCGAACCGGTGAACTTCGCGCTCGCCGACACGACGGACGAGGGCGAAGCCGAGGAAATGCTGGTGGTGGAAGGCGACGGGTCTGACGATCTCGCCGAAGTCCAGCCGTCGCCGGCCCTGCCCGCACCCGGCGCCAGCTTCTCGGTCAGCGAGTACGAAGCCCGCCAGACCGAGGCCCTCGCGGCACAGGCCGCCGGCTTGTCGGTGGCCGAATATCAGGCCCGTCAGACCGCGCCCGCACGCCCCAACCCGGAAATCTCCGACTACGTCCTGCGCCAGACCCAGCGCTGACCGGCCGCGCGCACCCGGGCACTTGCCGAACCCGCGCGTCTACCGCACAACCCCGCTCGCTGTCCTGCACCGGCCCGGGAGTCCTTGAACCGTGAGCGCAAATTCAGACCTGAACCTCGCCCGTAGCGTCATCCGCACGGAGCGCGACGCCCTCGACAAGCTGGAGAGCGCGCTGGGCAACACGCTCATCGAAGCCGTGGACGTGATCCTCTCGACCGACCGCCACGTGGTTGTCGCCGGCGTCGGCAAATCCGGCCATATCGGCCAGAAGATCGCGGCCAGCCTCGCCTCCACTGGAACGCCGGCCTTCTTCATCCACCCGACCGAAGCCAGCCATGGCGATCTCGGCATGCTGGTGCCGGGCTCCGTGGTGATCGCGATTTCCTATTCCGGCGAAAGCCGCGAGCTGGTCGACCTGCTGCGCTACTGCGAGGGCAACGAGATCCCGGTGATCGGCATGACCCGCGCTGCCGAATCCACCCTTGGCCGCTACTCGGACGTGCTGCTCGAAATGCCGACTGTTGCCGAAGCCTGCCCGAACGGCCTGGCACCCACCTCCTCCACCACAATGGCGCTCGCCCTGGGCGATGCGCTCACCATCGTTCTGATGGCGCGGCGCGGCTTTTCGCGGGAGGATTTCGGTTTCCGCCATCCGGGCGGCAAGCTCGGCCGCTCGCTGCAGACCGCCGGTGATTATGTCCGTGAACAGAAGGACGCGATGCCGCTCGTCAGTGCCGATGCGAGCTTCGAAGCGCTGGTCTTCGCTGTCTCCGAAGGCCGCAAAGGCTGCGCCGGCGTGGTCAGCGCCGAGGGCGCGC
>JBGSKU010000159.1:0-7239 GCA_041741055.1 Hyphomonas sp. | reverse complement strand
TCACGGCGCCCGCCCGTCGAAGCGCCCGCTGTGCGCGGATCGGCGCCCGGCAGCTGCACGGCATGGGTGGCATCGATGGTGACCGGCGCGCCGAGTTTCTTCATCTCCGGAATGGCCAGCATATCGACGATCAGGTTGTTGTAGCCGAAGCTGACACCGCGCTCGCACAGGATAACGCCAACGTCCGGCGCGACCTCGGCGATCTTGGAGAGGATGTTCCTGGCATCCCACGGCGCCATGAACTGCGCTTTCTTGGCTTGGATGAGCGCGCCGTGCTTTGCAGCGGCCTCGGCCGTAGCGATCACGAGATCGGTCTGGCGCACGAGGAAGGCGGGCAGCTGCAAGATGTCCGCCACTTCGGCCACGGCTTCAGCCTGACCGGGCTCGTGCAGATCGGTCACAATCGGCACGCCGAGCTTGGCTTTCACGGCCGCAAGCGTCTTCAGGCCCGAGTCGAGGCCGGGACCGCGATAGGATCTGATCGACGAGCGGTTGGCCTTGTCGAAGCTGGCCTTGAAGACATAAGGCAGGCCAAGCCGAGCGCAGATGCGCTTCAGTTCCGTGCCGACTTCGAGCGCGAGCGCCTCGTCTTCGAGCACGTTCAGACCGGCCATGACCGCCAGCGGCTTGCCGGTGCCAATGGTCCAGCCGGAGGCCTTGTGGGTCACAACGCTCATGGGCGGCTCCTTCTTGCTGGCGCTGCCATAGCGGAAAACGGCGCTGGCGCAAAAGCCCCGAAAACATCCGCCGCAAGAATCAAAGAAGCCGCCCCTGTCGAGGAGCGGCTTCCGTGAGCCCATGGGGCGGTCAGGTCCGGGCGGCGTTACAGCGACCCTACCGTATCTCTAGGCGCTGATCAGAGGCTGCTCCAGCCAGACACCATAGGACACAGACCCAACGGCCTCACCTGGTTTCTCACTCGACATGGATCACCTCCTTTCACGCGTGCGGTATGCACGGCTTCGCGCCGGACCATCCGGGGCAGGACCGAGGTAAGCATGATTTGCGCCAATGTTAAGTTAACAAGTGGGTGTTTTCGGTTCAGGTCCGCCCGGCGCACAAAAAAATGCCCGGGCCACTTGCGTGTCCCGGGCCTGAGTAAGCCTCAAAAGGGGTCAAAAGAGGCGTTTGGAGCTAGTCGTAGGCCAAAGCGCCGATCACGAGGCCGATAATGGCGCCGGTCGCCACCGAGGCGAGAATCGCATCGCCGCGGTCATTGTCGCGCACCCAATGATATCCATAGGGCGGCTCATAGAGCCCGTAATTGTAGTAATCGCTGATGTAGACGGTGCGGCGGGGCCCATAGCTGTAGTAGGCGCCGATATCGTAGCGCGGACGGTAGCCGGAATAGTAATAAGGCCCATACGAGCTGCCATAGGTGACCGTCACCGAGCTGCGCGGATAGTAGGAATAGGACGGGCGGTAGTAATCCCGGCGGTGATAGTCGTGCCGGTAAGTGTCGCGCCGGTCGTAGCGATGATCGTAGCTGCGGTCATCGCGGCGATGGTCTCCATGCCGGCGATAATCGTCGTCTCCGCGGCGATCATAGCCGCCCCGGTGGTCATCTCCGCCCCGGCCACGGCCC
Organism: Hyphomonas sp.; assembly: GCA_041741055.1. Taxonomy (GTDB): domain Bacteria; phylum Pseudomonadota; class Alphaproteobacteria; order Caulobacterales; family Hyphomonadaceae; genus Hyphomonas. The sequence goes on along the minus strand of JBGSKU010000159.1, from coordinate 5,654 downwards.
TTGTCGGCCTGGGCGACGGGGGCAAGAATAAAGCTGGCCGCCGTGGCGACAGCGAGGATGCGGGTGAAGTTCTTGGTCAGGGACATCGTTGAACCGAGCCTTTCTGCAGCGAGAGCACTTGGCGCCGGCACGCAAACTCGACTAAGCGCGCAGAAACCACTTATTGGGGTGAGCTTCTGCCCCTTCGTCTGAACTTTGGCTGAACGGGTCCTTCAGGTTTCTCCGATGAGTGATTTTGGCGATCTTCGCATTTCGGCGGATCTCACGCTTCCGGCCTGGGAGATCAGTGAAGCGTTCGTGCGCGCGTCGGGACCGGGCGGCCAGAACGTCAACAAGGTGTCGAGCGCGGTGCAGCTGACCTGGCAGGTGACGGCCTCATCGCTGCCGGCGGGCATCAAGGAACGGTTCCAGAAACTCTATGGCAGCCGGATCACGGCTGACGGGCGTCTCATCCTTGAGGCCAGCGAGCATCGCAGCCAGCTCCTGAACCGTCAGGCAGCCCGCGCGCGTCTCGCCGAAATGATCCTCAAGGCAGCCGTGCCGCCGAAGCGCCGCATCAAGACCAAGCCAACCGCTGGAAGCGTGCGCCGGCGGATCACCGCCAAGAAGAAACGCGGCGAAGTGAAAGCCTTGCGCGGCGGCGTACCTGGCGAGGATTAGCCCTTCAGGGCAGCCTCGATGGCGCCTTCCACGGCGGGAACGTTGGCGCCTTCGATATGTTGGTCGCCGATGAAGAAGCCCGGCGTGCCGCCAATGTCGAGCGCGCTGCCCAGCGCTTTCATGTCGGCAAGCTGTTGCTCCACGGCCCTGGATTTCATGTCGGCCCGCATCTTGGCGACGTTGATGCCTGCAGCGGCAGCGAGTTCGTCGATCTTCTTCTCGGTCAGGTCGTCATTGTTCTTCAGCGCCATCAGCGCGACGTGCAGGTCGAGATACTTTCCCTGCTTGCCGGCGGCCAGGGTGGCGAGCGCGGCGGTCTCGCTGATGCCGCCGAAGATCGGCAATTCCTTGAAAACGACGCGCACTTCCCCGTCATATTCCTCCGGCAGGGCGCGCACCCAGTCGACCGAGCGTTTGCAGAAGCCGCAGCGATAGTCGAAGAATTCCACAACCGTGACTTTTGCGTTCGCCGGTCCGATCGAATAGTCGGAAGCATGGCGATAGAGCTTGTCGGCATTGGCTTTGATCGCGGCCTGCGCGGCGGCGGCCTTGGCGGCTTTTTCGCGGTCACCGAGCGCAATCAGCGCTTCTTCGACGACTTCAGGGTGGGCCACGATGTAGTCGTGGACGATCTTCTCGATTTCAGCTTTGCTGGCGGCGCCGGCGCTCGGCTGGGCACAGGCGGGCAGGAGAGCCAGGGCCGTGAAGGCAAGGGCCAGGAAAGGCTTCTGGAGGAGGGGCGTCATGCGGCGTCGGTCCTGTGAATGAATCTGGCGGGACTATAGGCAAGAGGGGCCCTTCGTCCACCCATGCTCACACAGGCGTTACCGGCGGCCTGCAGCCGAAAAGTCTCCGAAGGGCATTTCCCGTCCAGCCGTTTCAAGTGAGAGGCGAGAAGACTTGCCATAGCGCTCGTAGAACTGCCGGTTGTCCGGGTTGTTGGCGTCGGTGATCAGCAGGATGTCATCGGCCCGGCGGTAGGTGGTGGTGCCCTTTTCCAGCGAGGCAACGGCGCGCCGCGCGAACGCGTTGGCCCGGACGATGTCGCCCACCCAATAGGCGGACTCGGCGGTTGCAAGCTGGGCTTCGGCCCGGCGGTCCTGGTTTTCGAGGGTGATGGCGAGTTGTGCCCAGGCGAACGCATTGTCCGGCTCAGCGACCAACGCATCGCGCAGCGCGGTCTCGGCCAGATTGTAATCGCCCTCGTCACCGCGCGCGTTGAGCGAGCGGGCATAGTTGATCAGGAACAGCGGCTGGCCTGGAATGAGCGCCAGTGAGCGCTTGTGCGGCTCGACCGACTCTGCGGCGCGGCCGCTTTCGAACAGGATCTGACCCTTCAGCTCGTTGAAGTACGGATTGTCCGGCTCGTCAGCCAACAGTGTGTCGGTTGCATCGAGCGCGGTCTGGATGTCGGACGCCTGGAAGGCCGAGATCGCGCGGGCATATCGTGCAGGTTCGCTCGTATCGGTCGGCGGATATTCGCGGCGCACTTTCAGCGGCGAGTCCAGGAACCCGATGAGCTTGGCACGCATCATGTCGAACTGCTTCTGTGTGCGCGGTGAGGCGGCCTTGTCCATCAGGCCTGTGGCCTCAGCAAGGCCCCGGACGGTGCGGATACGATCAGAAGCGAGCGGGTGCGAGCGGAAGTAGGGATAGCGGCGCGCGTCCGAGAGCACTTCCTGATAGCGGAAATTCTCGAAGAACTCGACGAGGCCGGCCGGCGACTCGCCGAGCGCCGAGAGATATTTGACCGCTGCTGCGTCGGCCGAGGATTCTTCGGCGCGCGTGTGGACGTAGAAGTTCAGGGCCGCAAACTGGCTGGAGCTGCCGATCAGCGCGGCGCCAGCGCCCGGCTCACCGGCGGCGATTGCGAGGATGCCGAGGCCGATCGATACCAGCGCGGGGCGCATCGCGACCGAGGCCGCATGCAGGCGCGCCACCGTGTGGCCGCACGCGATGTGGCAGATTTCGTGGCCGATGACGCCCTTGATCTGTCCGGGGTTTTCAGCGGCGATCAGAAGGCCTGTGTGCAAGTGGATCCGTTGCCCGTTGGCGACATAGGCGTTGAGGGTCGGATCATTCAGAACGATGATCTGGACATCTTTCGGCACCAGGCCCGACACTTCGAGGATCGGGTCGGTCCACTCGCGCAGGGTATCCTCAATCTCGGCGTCGCGGATGGCGCTCTGTGCTGACGCGCTGAAGGCCAGCATTGCGGTGGCAGCAACAGCAGCAACGGCCCGGAACAGTTTTGAAGCCATGCAGGAAAACTCCAGTTGAAGGCAGAAGCCTAAGGCTGAAAGCCTTTAAAAGCGAGGCACCGGGGCAGCGGTTACTGATTTGTCAGGTTCCGCCTGACGCGAATGTGAACACTCCGGGCGGCCGGCCGCTCAGTTCCATCCGGCCCGGTCATAGATGGCCTGGGCCTCGGCCAGGTTGGCACCGAGGTCGGAGAGCGGAAAGTCGCTCTGCTTGAAGTTCGCCAACAGTTCGAGCCCCTCCGGCATCGGCGTCCCGGCCACAACCGGGTATTCGCTTGTTCCCGAGGTCAGCAGGCCCTGGCCTTCGGGTGTTGCCAGGAATTCGATGAACCGAAGCGCGAGATCCGGCGCATCTGCGGTCGAGGCGACCGCCGCGCCGGTGATATTGATGTGGGTGCCGGCACCGTCCTGGTCGGGGAAAGACACCATCGTCTTGGCGGCCGTCAGGCGCTCCTCGGTGGTGCCGGTCGCCAGACGTACCCAGTAATAATGATTCACCAGCGCCACCGCGCATTTGCCCGCCGCGACGGCTTCGATCTGCGCCGTGTCGCCGCCTTCTGGGGCGCGGGCGAAGTTCGAGGCGGCGCCGCTTGCCCAGGCTTCGGCCGCGTCGCTGCCGATCCGGCTGATGAGTTCGCTCAGCAGGGACAGGTTGTAGATGTGGGTGCCGGCGCGGACGCACAGCTCCCCTTTGAGCCGGTCGTCGGCCAGGTCCGCATAGGTATCAACTTCTTCCAGGGGGAGCAGCTGGGGGTCATACACGATCACCCGCGCGCGCTTGGCGAGCCCGAACCAGTTGCCATCCGGCTCACGCAGGTGCTCCGGAATGGCCTTTTCGAGCGCCTCGGAACGGACGGGCTGTGTAAAGCCGGCTTGCTGGAATTGGTACAGCGTGCCCGCGTCCGCAATCAGCAACACGTCCGCCGGGCTGTCGGCGCCTTCGGCTTTCAGCGCGTCCAGCAGCTCCGGCGCGCCGGATTCGCGCACGTCGATCCGGACGCCGTTTTCTTCCTCGAACCGGGCATACAGGACCTTGTCGGACTCGTAGTTGCGGGCGGAATAAATGCTCAGCACCGGACGGTCGTCGATCAAGGCCTCTGAAGGCTCTTGCTGCTCCGGTTTGGACCCCTGAGGGGCCGGCTGGCCACAAGCCACCAGCATGGCGAGCGCACCGGTCGCGGCAAAGCTACGAAACATTGGAAGCTCCTTCCGGCCGGCTTGATACCCGCCATGGTTGAGAATCATTCGCGACGCACGCTTGTCACAAGCCCTTTTACCCCGAGTTTTCCGAGAAATAGCCCGGATCTTGCACTGCCAGCCTCGCCCGGCAGGCGAGTTGTGCCAAGAATGTAATGTTGCGGGTGCGAAATAGTTTTTGCCCGGGCGGATAGTCTGTTAAGACTTTGTGAAGGAACGGGGGTTGCGATGGCGGACATTGTTCTCGATTTCGAACTCGACGGCGATGACGAAGACGTCCGGCTGTCGGCGGCAATCGACTCGTTTCTGATGCAGCATGACAGTGAAGACAGTGGTGAGCCGTTCGATCTGGATCTGATGGTGCGCACTGTTTTCGGCCCTCATGGGCAACGCCTGAAGCGGCTGGTGTTCCAGCGACGCGACATAGCAAACGCATTTGATTCCTTCTGGTCGGCGTTTCGTCGCGCCTCCTGAGGCTCTTTCGCTCAGTTGAATGTCGCCCGCCCGGCTTCTAAACCGGCTCAAAGGCGCATTCCGGATGTCATCTTCCTCCTCAACGCCTCGTGTCGGCATTATCGGTGCAGGCATCATAGGCCTCTCGGTCGCCTATGAGCTTGCCGTCCAGCGCGGCGTTCGGGTCACGGTGCATGATGTGCGCGCACCTGGACGAGGCGCCAGCTGGGCGGCAGCCGGCATGCTCGCCCCCGCTTTCGAAGCGGCGGCAGAGCCGGGTGTTCACCCCCGCCTGTTCGAACTCTGTCTGGAGGGCGCAGCGCTGTGGCCCGAATTCGCTTCGGATCTTGCCGCGCGCACCGGCGCCAGCGTCGGGCTGGACCAGACCGCCTCACTCGCCGTTGCGCTGGATGACGCAGAAGCCGCCCGCCTGGACCTCATCGCCCGGACGCTTGCCCAGAAGGGCATTGCCCATGACCGGTTGACCGGCGATCAGGTGCGGGCGTTGGAACCCGCGCTCAGCGCCGAAGTGCACGGCGGGCTGGAGCTTTCCACCGATTTCCGCGTGCACAACAGGCTGACGGTCACGGCCTTGCTGAAAGCGCTGCACGACAGCCCGAATGCTACCTTTGCAAACGGTCCCGCGCCGCTGCGATCCGTGGCCGGAAAGCTGGTGCTGGCCGGGCACGATGCCATTGTCGTTGCGGCCGGATGGGAAAGCGCGTCCGTGAAGGTCGAGGAATACGGCCAGCTCTACGGCCTCGTGAACTGGGAAACCGCTTTGGACGAGATCGACTGCCATGGCGGTCAGATGCTATCGGTGAAGGCGGGCGAAGGCGCGCCGGTGCGGGTGGTGCGCGCCGGTCATATCTATCTGGTGCCACGCCGCGGCGAAGTGGTGATCGGCGCCACGATGGAGCCAGACCGGGTGATCGATGCGCCTGAAGCGGATGTCATCGATGCCTTGCGCCTGGCGGGCGCAAGGCTGTGTCCGGGCCTTGCGGGTGCGCCGGTCGTGGAAAGCTGGGCGGGCGTGCGCCCCGGCACGCCGGATCATGCCCCCTTCATCGGCCAGACATCGAC
>JBGSKU010000158.1:0-2287 GCA_041741055.1 Hyphomonas sp. | reverse complement strand
GGGCCGAGGCGAGACGCGTGCGCCCGCCGGGAAAGGCCACGGCGCCGCCGATCACAAAACCGGCCGCGCCTGCCAGAACGATGGCGAACAGTTCGGTGACACCATGGATCATCAGCCATCCCGTGAACTCGAAGCCGAGTCCCTTGTCCCAGAACACGGCGTACATCGAGCCGATCATCACGCCGTTATAGACGAGCAGCCAGGCTGTCGGGATGCCGAAAGCGAAGCCGAGGGCAAAGGCGAATAGGGCGATCTGCGCGTTGTTGTTGAACAGGAAGCTGGAGAAGGCCGCCAGCTCACCCTCGCCGTTGCTGTTCGGGTCGTTGTAGATCGTGCTTCGCAGGTAATCGACCGAAGCATCCGGATTGCGGCCGTCAAAGAAGTTGTGGCCGTGGAAGGTCCAGAACCAGTCCATGTCCTGCAGGCAGAGGAAGAAGGCGAGTGCCCATCCGCCGAAGAAAAAGAGGGCGGCGAGCAAGGTTGTCCAAATCGACTGGCTGACGGCTTCGTACCAGTCCTTGCGCAGGAAGGCCATCATCCGCTCGCCCAGCGTCGTGCGGGCGCCGTAGACGAAGAAGTAGGCGCGCGTGCACAGGCTTTCGAGATAGTTGATGACGTTCTGGTCCAGCGAGATTGACCGGGCAACCGACAGCGACGAAACCGCCTGCCGGTAAAGGCGTGGCAGGGCCAGCATCTGCTCATCGCTGAGCCGCTGAACGCCGCCATTCTCGGCCTTTGTGAGGATCAGGTCGAGCTTCTGCCAGTCGGCCTGGCGCTCCTCGCGGAAACGGTAGGATTTCAGAAGGTCGCTCACAGCATGTCCCTCTGCTTGATCTGTAGGTAGCGCGAGACGAGTTCAGAGCTGAACTTCTCCGGGGTGCTTTCGATAACCTGGACGCCAAGGCGTTGCAGGCGGCGCAGCACCACATCCCGCTCGGCGAGCAGGGTATCCGCGATCACGGCGCGGGCGACATCTTGCGCGGTGTCCGGTGCCGCATCGGCCATCTGCGCGAGGGCGGCATCCTCGAAGGTTGCAAACAGGACAAGGTGGCGGTCGGTCAGGCGTTTGACGTTTTCGAGCATCAGTTCAGCGGAAATCGTGTCCACCAAGTCGGAGAAGATGATGATGAGGCTGCGCCGTTCCAGCCGGCTGGCCAGGCTGGAGAGGGCGAGTGTGAAGTTTGCTTCGTCCTCGGAATAATCCATTTCCGCGACCACGGCCTGGGCTTTGGGAAAGCTGCTGGTACCGGTGAGAAAGCCGCTGCTGACGCCGGGCCGGTCCGAGAAGCCGTAGAACATCGTGCGGTCGCCTGCGCGTAGCGAAACATAGGCCAGCAACAGGCCTGCGGTCACCGCTCGGTCGATCTTTGGCACCCCGCCCAAAGGCTCGCTCATCAGCCGGCCGGTGTCGAAGGCAAAGATGATATTGTGGTTGCGCTCCGTCTTGAATTCCTTGGCCAGCAGGTGGCGATGGCGGGCGGAGTGTTTCCAGTCGATCGCGCGGCGGTCCATGCCGGAGGCGAACTCGCGCAAGGCGTCGAATTCGCTGCCGTCGCCGCGCTCGATCTGTGTCTTGATGCCGAACTCCGCGTCGCGTGAGAACAGGCGGATGGCCTCGTCGCGCACCCAGCGCACATTCGGCGTGACCGGAACAGTCAGGTTCAGGGGCGCGATGTGCCGCTTCTGGATCAGGCCGAGCGGTCCTTGCCAACGGCTCCACAGCCGCACGGCTTCTGCCATGCCGCGGCGCGGCGGTGTCACACGGATCGTATGCGGACGGTATCGCCCATCCCAGCCGCGCAAGCCTTGAGGCGCCTGGCGGCCCAGAAGCTCGTTAGCTTCGAGCCGGATCTCGATCCGCGTCGGAAGCGGTCCTTCGGAGAAGGTGAGCTCGACGGCCAGGTCGTCCGGGCTGCCGACATAAAGCAGCGGCGGCGCCGTGACCGTCGCTGAATAGTGGCGCACGGAAGCGCCGAACAGTGTGTCGACCGCGATCAAAGCCGACACAGCTGCAATCCACCCCGCCGACAGGATCCAGAGCTCCGGACGCAGCAGGGCGATCGCCACCATCAGGGGCAATCCCAGCAGCATCAGGAAGATCGCGCGCAGGGTCGGGGAAATCACCTGGGCGCCGCCGTCTGTTCGATGATGCCCAGCAGCGTTTCCTCGGTCGTGCGTCCTTCAATGTCGGCTGCCGGCGACAGCAGTACGCGGTGGCGCAGGGTCGGCAGGGCCAATTGCTTCACATCGTCGGGGATCACGAAGTCGCGGCCATCCAGCGCGGCCC
>JBGSKU010000157.1:0-5099 GCA_041741055.1 Hyphomonas sp. | reverse complement strand
GACGACGGCTTCGGCGAAGGCGGCATTCTCCGACAGGAAGCCGTAGCCGGGGTGGATGGCATCGGCGCCGGTTTCCTTCGCGGCGGCGAGAATCACCTCGGGACGCAGGTAGCTTTCGGCAGCGGGCGCGGCGCCGATGTGGACGGCTTCATCCGCTTCGCGCACGTGCATCGCGGCGCGGTCGGCATCCGAATAGACCGCGACGGTGGCGATGCCGAGGCGGCGGCAGGTGCGGAAGATCCGGACGGCGATCTCACCCCGGTTCGCGACGAGGAGCTTGTTGATTTTCACTTTTTTTGCCTCCCGCGCCCCGGTGCACGGTGGCAACCAGAACGAAACTGATGATCATCAGCAGATACCATGATCCGAGCTTGGATAAAGACACCATCTTCCACACATGTTCCTGCCCCGGATAGGACCAGGCGCGGGCGAAGGTGCCGAGGTTTTCGGCGAACCAGATGAACAGCGCCACGAGGAAGAAGCCGACCAGCAGCGGCATCGGGCGGTGGACCTCGTCCGGACGGAACCAGACGATTGTGCGCAGGTAGAGGAGAACGATGGCGGCGAAGAGGCCGAGGCGGATATCCGGCAGCCAGTGGTGGGCGAAGAAGTTCACGTAGATGGCCGCTGCGAGCAGGCCTTGCAGCCAGAGCGGCGGGAACCTGTCGAACCGGAATTCGAAGATGCGCCAGACGCGGGCGAGATAGGACCCGACGGCGGCATACATGAACCCGGAGAAGAGCGGCACGGCGCCGATGCGCAGGAAGCTGTGCTCGGGGTAGATCCAGCTGCCGGCGGACGTCTTGAACAGTTCCATGATGGTGCCGACAATGTGGAACACGAGGATGACGCGTGCCTCCTCCCAGGTTTCGAGGCCGGAGAGGATCATCGCCGCCTGCAGGGCGATGGCGGCGAGGACGAGGAAATCGTAGCGCGAAAGGGCTGCGTCTTCCGGGTAGAACAGGTGCGTCAGCAGCAGCAGGGACAGCATGGCGCCGCCGAACAGGCAGGCCCAGCCCTGCTTGATGCCGAAACTGATGAACTCGAAGAGGCCGAGGCTGAAAGGGCCCTTGACCCAGCGGGCGCGCAGCGATTCGCGCGCAGCGTGCAGACGGGCGCGCAAACGCGCGGGCGCGGAGAGTTCTGATGTCATCGCTGTATGGGATCGCCGTGTTTGAGGGCGCAAACAAGGCCCCGGCGTGGACGGGGCGGCGTGATTTTGTGGCTTTGTCGGGCCCGCCGGATGGCGTAAGCAGGAAGCCTCAGCAAGCAACGGGGGATCCGATGGCTTACAATTCTGGTGTTCAACTGGCAGGCCTCGCCGGAATCGTCGGCGGCGGACTGGGCGCCTATTTCGGCTATAACTACGCAATCGCAGAGAGCATGCCGCCGGTTCAGGGCGCGCTGATCCTTGGCGCGGTCGGCATGATTGCCTTCAGCGCCGGCGCGTTCATCCTGAAGTCGGCGATGCAGTTCATTGTCTATGTCATCATGTTCGGGCTGGTGGTCTACATCTTCAGGGACCCGATAGAAGGCCTGACCGGGATCAACCCGGTTGACGCCGTCTACCAGACGCTGGCTGGCTGGGGCATTCCGCTGCCACCGCCGCCCGAGTAAGTTGGGCCGCTAGTTTTTCCAGTTCGGCGCGCGCTTTTCCAGGAACGCGCTGACGCCTTCCTTGCCTTCATCCGACGTGCGGCGCGCGGCGATGCGCCGGGCTGTGCGGTGGCTGACTTCGCGGTCGATGGACTTGCCGGTGAAGTCGCGCACCAGCTTTTTCGAGTCGGCCACGGCGCCGGGCGCGGCGGCGAAGACGAGCCGCGCTACGTGCTCTTCCAGTTCCGCCATTTCATCCGCCGTCTGAGCAACATATTGCACGAGGCCGATCTTGTGCGCGTAGTCGGCATCGAAGGTCTCGCCCGTGACGAACAGGGCGCGGGCCCAGCGCGGGCCGATGGCCTCAATCACGAAGGGGCTGATCGTGGCGGGCGTCAGGCCGAGGCGGACTTCGGAGAAGCGGAACTGCGTGCCCTTCATGGCGATGGCGACATCGCAGGCGGCAATCAGCCCGGCGCCGCCGCCCATGGCCGCGCCCTGAACCAGGGCCAAGGTCATCTGCGGCATTTCGTAGAGGCGCAGCAGCATCTCGGCGAGGCGCAGCGCGTCGGTCTCGTTGTCGTCGCGCGTGTGGGTGGCAGCAAGCTTCATCCACTCGAGATCGGCGCCGGCCGAGAAGGACTTGCCCTCCCCGCGCAGGATCATCATGCGGATGCCGGGTTGGTCGGCAATCATCGCGAAGGCATCGGTGAGTTCGGCGATCAGCTCGGCATTGAAGGCGTTGTGCACATCAGGCCGGTGGAGCGTGACGATGGCCACGCCCGCCCGGGTGACATCCAGTTTGATGAGATCGTAATCGGCATCGCGCATGTCGGTTTCCTCTGGGGACGGCTTGTTTTGCGCCACTGTGCGGCAGGCCGCTTGCGGGTGCAAGCTGACATAACAACCCGGAGCCGGAACACAAAGCGGCCTCCGCGGGGAGAGCGCGGAGGCCGGATGGGAGGGTGTGCGGGAGGGGTTACTGGCCAGAGGGGGCGGGTTTGCCCTTGGCCGCTTTCCAGGCTTCGAGGGCCACGTCGTATTCAGCCTGGGTGAGATAGCCGTCGGCGTCCGTGTCGGCCTTGAGGAATTTTTCTTCGGCCTGTTCTTCGCTGACCTTGCCATCAGCGGTCTTGGCGGTGACGAACTCGGCCTTGCTGATCTTGCCGTCAGCATCGGTATCGTAGGACGGGAGTCCAGCCACTTCGCCCGCATGTGCCGCCAGTGCGGCGGTGAAGAGTCCTGCCGCAAGAATGGATGTGCGTTTCATGTGTTGCTCCGTTGGTTGCGCCGCAGGTTTGTCCGCAGCACCAACACTGTAGCGTCAAATGCCCGCTTATGGCGTGACAATGCCTTCACGACAGACTTTACATCATGACGGCAAGGATGTGGCGGGAATGGGGCGGAACGCGCTGCGCGCATATCTTCCTTAGGCGGACGGTTCCAGGTCGTTTCGTCCGTGGGCGCGCATCTCGGTGCAGAGTTTCGCAAAACGTTGCGGCGACACATTTCCCGCGTCACCGATGATCGTGTGGCGCAGCGGCTTGAACCCCGCGAGGCCGAGCACCGCACGTTCCAGCGCCTTCAGGCTGCCCTCATCCATGGCGAAGCGGTAGACGAGACCCGGCATGCCCATGGTGATGACCGTGTGGGCGGACTTGCCTTCCATCATCCTGGCAGGCCAGTTCGACCCGTCGCTGGCAACGCCCAGAAAGAATGATGCGCGCGCGGCCTGTTCGAGGAAACCGCGCAGCTTGGCCGGCATACCGCCGAGCCAGAGCGGAAAGAAGATGGCAACATGGTCGGCGGCGGCGATCTTGTTGCGCTCTGTCAGCACAGGCTCGGGCGGCGGCGTCTGGAAGTCCGCCGCGCTGGTGAGCAACGGGAAGTCGATATCGCTGACCTTGATGCGCGAGACCGTGTGGCCGGCGGCGATGGCGCCTTCGGCATAAGCGTTCGCCAGCGAATGGATCAGCCGGTAGGGGTCACCATCGGGATGGCCGTCGAGAATACAGACATGGCGAGTCATGGCACGGGCTCCTGACGGGTGCAGGCTAGAGCCATAGGCCCGCGAAGAGCATCCGGCGAATTACCTACATGCGGAACAGGCCGAAGCCGCGTTCGCCGAAGGGGGCGTTGAGACTGGCGGAGAGGGCAAGGCCAAGGACACGGCGGGTATCGGCAGGGTCGATGATGCCGTCATCCCAGAGGCGCGCGGTGGAGTAGTAGGGGTTGCCTTCGGCCTCGTAGAGATCGCGGATCGGCTGTTTGAAGGCCTGCTCCTCCTCGGCGCTCCAGGCGCCACCCTTGCGCTCGATGCCTTCGCGCTTGACCGTGGCCAGGACCGAGGCCGCCTGCTCGCCGCCCATGACGGAGATGCGCGCGTTCGGCCACATGAACAGGAAACGCGGAGAATAGGCACGCCCGCACATGCCGTAATTGCCGGCGCCGTAGCTGCCGCCGGTGACGACCGTGAATTTCGGAACGGAGGCGGTGGCGACGGCCGTGACCATCTTGGCGCCGTCCTTGGCGATGCCGCCGGCCTCATACTTCGAGCCGACCATGAAGCCGGTGATGTTCTGCAGGAAGACGAGCGGGATGCGGCGCTGGTCCGCAAGCTCGATGAAGTGGGCGGCCTTCTGGGCACTCTCGGAGAAGAGGATGCCGTTATTGGCGAGGATGGCGACCGGCATGCCGTAGAGCCGCGCGAAGCCGCAGACAAGGGTTTCGCCATAGAGCTGCTTGAACTCGTGGAAGTCCGAACCGTCCACGAGGCGGGCGATGACTTCGCGGGCATCGTAGGGCTCGCGCACATCCTGCGGGACAAGGCCGTGCAGTTCGGCAGGATCGTAGAGCGGCTCCATCGGTTCGGTCAGCTCGAACGGGACCGGCTTCGGCTTGTTCAGGGTGCGGATGATGGAGCGCACGATGGCGAGGGCGTGGGAGTCGTGGGCCGCGTAGTGGTCAGCCACACCTGAGCGGCGGGCGTGCACGTCGGCGCCGCCCAGGTCTTCGGCGGAAATGACTTCGCCCGTGGCCGCCTTCACCAGCGGCGGGCCGCCGAGGAAGATCGTGCCTTGCCGGCGCACGATGATGGTTTCATCCGACATGGCCGGCACATAGGCGCCGCCTGCCGTGCAACTGCCCATGACGGCCGCGATCTGGGGGATGCCCTTCGCGCTCATCTGGGCCTGGTTGTAGAAGATGCGTCCGAAATGTTCGCGGTCCGGGAAGACTTCGGACTGGTGCGGCAGGTTCGCACCGCCACTGTCGACGAGGTAGATGCATGGGAGATGGTTCTCCATGGCGATCTCCTGCGCGCGCAGGTGTTTCTTCACGGTGACAGGGAAATAGGCGCCGCCCTTCACGGTCGCGTCATTGCAGACGATGACGCATTCGCGCCCTTCGACCCGGCCGACGCCGGTGATGAGACCAGCGCCGGGCGCTTCGTCGTCATACATGCCATTGGCGGCCAGGGCGCCGATTTCGAGGAAGGCGCTGCC
>JBGSKU010000156.1:0-2188 GCA_041741055.1 Hyphomonas sp. | reverse complement strand
GAGCCGCAGCCGCGCACCTGCCAAGGGCGACCGCGCAATGTGCAAGATCGCCGGGCGCGATGATGGCGAGTGGCGCGCGTATGTCGTGACGCTGCTGGAGAAGCGCGTCGCCGACAAGATTGTCGGGCTGTACAACAAGACCCCGCACGGCGGGCGCGTGACGCCGGCCAGCCGCAAGGAGCGCCGCGAGTTCCTGATCCAGGAGGCCGACCGCAAGGGCGCAAAAGATGGCGACCTGGTGGTGGCCATTCCGAAGCCGCAAGGCCGGCGCCAGTACGGCCCGGCGCTGGGGGTGGTCACCGAAGTGGTCGGCCACATCACCGATGCGCGCTCGGCCAGCCTGATCGCAATCCATGCCAATGACATTCCCTACGAGTTCCCCGATGCGGTGATCGAAGAGGCGAAGACGAAACAGCCGGCGGATGTGAAACGCACCGACCTGACCCGCGTGCCTCTGATCACCATCGACCCGCACGACGCGCGCGACCATGACGATGCAGTGTACGCAGAGGAACTGGACGATGGCTGGAAGGTCATCGTGGCGATCGCCGATGTGTCGGCCTACGTGACCGAAGGCTCGGCGCTCGACAAGGAAGCGGAGAAGCGCGGCAACTCGACCTATTTCCCGGACCGTGTGGTGCCGATGCTGCCGTTCGAGCTGTCGGCGGACGCGTGTTCGCTGAAGGAGGGTGAGCTGCGCCCCTGTCTTGCGGTGGAGATGATCTTCGCCAAGGACGGGCACAAGAAGAGCCACCGTTTCCTGCGTGCCACGATGCGCTCAGCGGCCAAACTGGCCTACGAGGAGGCGCAGGCCGCCATCGACGGCAAGCCGGGCGGCAAGGCCGGTGAGCTGCTGGACAGCGTGCTGAAACCGCTTTGGGGCGCCTATGCTGCCGTTTCCCGCGCCCGCGACAAGCGCAGCCCGCTGGATCTGGACCTGCCAGAGCGGCGCATCCAGTTCGACGACAAGGGCCAGATCGTTGGTATCCTGACGAAGGAGCGCCTGGAGGCGCACCGGTTGATCGAGGAGTTCATGATCCAGGCCAACGTGGCCGCCGCCGAAACGCTGGAACAGAAGCAGAGCCCTGTCATGTACCGCGTGCACGACACTCCGTCAGATGCGAAGATCGCGGCGTTTGCGGATTTCCTGCAGACGCTGGACATGAAATGGAACATCGGGGAACGTCCGCAGACGCACAAGTTCAACAAGCTGCTCGCGGAGATCCGCGGCGGCGACTATGAGGGCATGATCCAGCAGATGGTGCTGCGGTCGCAAGCGCAGGCGATCTATTCGGAGGAGAACCTCGGGCACTTCGGCCTGAACCTTGAGCGCTATTCGCACTTCACCTCGCCGATCCGCCGGTACGCTGACCTTGTGGTGCACCGGGCACTGATCTCGGCGCACGGCTTCGGACCGGACGGCCTGTCGGACCGCTCCGCAGCGCGGCTGGAAGAGATCGCCGAACACATCTCCACCACCGAGCGCCGGTCAATGACCGCCGAGCGGGACGCGACGGACCGCTATCTGGCGATCTTCCTGGCCGACCGGGTCGGTGCGGAATTCGAAGGCCGGATCACCGGCGTCACACCGGCGGGCCTGTTCGTCGCGCTGGCGGGGTCGGGCGCGGATGGCTTCGTGCCGATCTCGTCGCTGTCAGACGAATACTGGGTGCACGATGCCGCCGCGATGGCGGTGTATGCGCGCGGGTCGGGCAAGACCTTCTCGCTCGGCCAGATTGTCCGTGTGCGGCTGCTGGAGGTCACTCCCCTTCAGGGTGGCCTGCTGCTGGAAATGTTGTCCGAGCCCCTGCCCGCCCCCAAAGGCCGGCAGGAAGCGCGAAAAGCGCTCACCCGCGAGTCGGGTGGATCGCGCGGTTATCGCGGTGGCGGCGGCAAGGGCCCGCCCCGGCGCGGCAAACCGAAATTCGACAAGCGGTCCCTCCCGCCGGGGGCCACGAAGAAGAAGCGCCGGAAATAGCAGGCTTCACGCAACGTCACCTTCACTGACGTCTTGCTTTCGTGGTTTTGGCATCAAAGATGCCATCCATGTTGAAAAGAGCATTCGATAAAGAAGAAGACGGCGACGTGCTGATCTCCGGGGGGCGCAGCCCCCGGCCGCGCGACGCTGCGACTCTGATCCTTGTCCGCCGCGATGCCGCGCAGCCGCGTGTGTTGATGGGCAAGCGCG
>JBGSKU010000155.1:0-7288 GCA_041741055.1 Hyphomonas sp. | reverse complement strand
GTCGCTTCCACGCCGGGCGCTTCCACTTTTGCCGCTTCAGTCCGGGCACGCGCCGCCTGTGCGGCGCGGTTTTCGCCCGGTTCATCCAGTGGCCGCAGCCAGTCCGTCGGCGGCCGCAGGCTGCCGTTTTCATCGAACCGGGGCAGGCGTCCGGCAAACACGGTTTCACTCATTGACAGCGGCCTTCTGGTCTTCGCTCAGCCATTGCTGAAGCAGGGCCGCAGTCTCGTCCTGACGCTCTTTGGCGTAATCCTTGAGATAGTTGAACGGATCGGGATCTGCCGCCACGCCGGCCGTGGCGGTTGTCGCTCCGGAACCCTGCGCTGCCGCGCCCGGGAGTGCGTCCGCCTGACTCTTGGGCGACAGCATCGGGCGCACCACGCCAAAGGCGAGCACGATCACCACGAGTCCGAGCAACAACGCCTGAAGGCCGGACCAGAAATAGCGCTCCACAAGTTGCTGCATCATGCCCGGCGCGGCCACCATGTCGGTCGATGCGGTTTCCTGGAACGGCATCAGTTCGACCGAAATCGAATCGCCCCGTTCCAGGTTGAGTCCCGCGCCGGAGGTGACGAGAGCCTGCAGGTCCCTGATCATTTTCTCGCGCACTGTCGCCGCATCGGCCGCTGCGGGATCAAGGCCCAGCGACTGCTCGTTGAGCAGCACAGCAATCGAGATCCGCTCTACCTGACCAGGAAGCTTCTCGATCTCGGTGCGTGTCTCGTTGATTTCATAAGCGATGTTCTCGGACGAATTCTTCGACGAGCTGGTGCTGCCGCCGCTCGATGCACCGGCCTCGTCCTGCGGCAGGTTGCTTGAAACGGTCATCGCGCCGCCGCCGCCACTGCCTGACTCGGTCGCGTCATTTGTTGTCCGGCTACGGACGACTTTGGATTGCGGGTCGAACGCTACGGTCGAGACGCGCTCACGCTCGCGGCTGACATCAACCGACACTGAAACACGCGCATTGCCCATGCCGACACGCGCTTCCAGAAGGCTCGTGATCTTCTGTTCCAGTGCGCTCGCCTGATCGGCCGCAGCCATCGCCGGCTCCGCCATCTTGTCGGATTTCGGCCCGGCAAGAATGCCCTTGGTCGGATCGATCACAGCCACGTCTTCCGGTTTCAGCCCGGAAACCGCCAGCGCCACAAGGTACTGGATCGCCTCAGCCTGATCCTGGGACAGGTTGTGCGCCGTTGCGATTGTCACCGACGCCGTCTGCGCCGGTTGGGAGCGGGCAAAGCCCGACCGCAGGCTCGCGCCGATATGCACGCGCGCCGACGTGATACCGGGAATGGCCAGGATGGTGCGCGTCAACTCCCCTTCCTTGGCCCGCCAGTAGGATGCATTGTACATTTCCGAAGTAACCGAGAAGCCGTTCACCTCGTCGAGCAGCTCATAGCCCTGCACGGACTGGCGCGGCAGGCCTTCTTTGGCCAGCGCGAAGCGGACCTGGTCCCGCTTGCTCTGCGGAATGAAGATGGCCTCGCCCCGTATCTCGTAGGGCGTCTTGCTGCTTTCGAGCTCATCAATGATCTCGCCGGCATATTGAGGCTCGAGTCCCGAATAGAGGAGCGCCATCGGCTCCTTGGTCGCGCTCTGCACCAGGAAGCTCATGGCCAGCACAATACCGAGCACGGCACCGGCAAGCATGAGCTGCCGGGACAGCGGAAGAGCTTTAAGCGTATCAAGGAATTTCATGAACAAACTGCCCCAGCCGGATCCGATTCTGGCCTAATGATTAAAATTAGCCGCCAATTCGTTAAGGTTATCTTTACTCAGGATTGTTCTAAGCAACCTTGCGCTGTGTGATGGGATCCGGGGTCCAGAATGGCCAAAAAGCCAGAGACGAAGCCTGACGCGGAAACACCCGCGGCGGAGCCGAAACCGGCAAGCGGACTCATGGGTCTGATCATGCTGGGCGGCGCCTCGCTCGTGAGCTCGTTCGGCCTTGTTTACCTTCTGACTCCCCCTCCCGCCGCGGAGACGGTCGCCTGCGCGCCCGAGGGCGCGGCCGTTGTTGCCGCGATTGAGCCGGCCGCCAAACCCGGGCAGACCTATGTCGAGCTTCCGGAAGTCCTGATCACGGTCGGCAGCGCCCCGGCAACGCGCTTCCTGAAGATGAATATCTCCATCATCACCAACAGCAGCGGCGCCGGCGCGATTGCGGACGCCGAGCCGATGCTGATCGACGCCTTCAATACCTATCTGCGCTCGGTCGAACTGACGGATCT
This sequence comes from Hyphomonas sp., assembly GCA_041741055.1. Taxonomy (GTDB): domain Bacteria; phylum Pseudomonadota; class Alphaproteobacteria; order Caulobacterales; family Hyphomonadaceae; genus Hyphomonas. Next base: position 5,054 of record JBGSKU010000155.1, on the reverse strand, counting down.
CGAGGATCCCGGCTTCTACCCGAGAATGCGGGAGCAATTGATGCGCCGGGCCGAACTGGTCCTCGGCAGCGGCGTTTCAGAAGGTGTCCTCATCACAGAATTCCTCCTGAGGTAGAAAATGAGTGTCCAGCCCACAGACATTGCGATCTTCCTGGTCTCCTTTGCAGCCTGTGTGTACTGCTTCGTACTCAGCAAGCGGCTGAAGGCGCTGCAGAACACCAAAGATGGCCTCGGCGCGACGATCACCGCCCTGTCGACCTCGATTGCCCAGATGTCCTCTACGACCCAGGATACCCGCGTTCGCGTTGAATCGATGGCCACCCGTCTCGCCCACCTGATCGCTGAAGCCGACAAGACCTGTCAGAAGCTGGAAGCCACCATTGCGTCTGTCGACACGGCCAAAGCCAGCGCAACGGACGAAGTCCAGACGGCCCAGATGGACCTCTACATGATGATGCGCACCGTACTCGACCAGTCGAAGGAGCGAATCGGCGAGATGACCGGAATCATGCGCCAGATGCGTACGATGGCCGACGAGGTTTCTGGCACGCTTGAACCGGTGGGAACTGCCAGCCCTGTTCCGGCGCCGGTCCGCTCACGCACCGCCTGATCCGGCCCGGCCGGAGCTCTTCGTGCATCAACCGGCATCAATATTTACCAAAAATTAGCCCGATCCGTGAAAGATTTCGGAAAGGTTTGCATTAACGATTTAGGGCCGAGTTCGGCCCTCTTGGAAGGCTGCGGAAAAGACCATGTCTTTCGTCAAGAACAACACGTCCCACGTTCTGCTGACACTCGGCGTCCTCTTCACGATCGGCGGCGCCACGCGCTTCCTGCCAAACGGTCTCGCCTTCGCGGAAGACATCGGCCTCACACCGGCGGCGTCCGGCGTCGAACCGGCCGCCAAGGCGGCGTCCTCGCCCGTCGGCGAGGCAGATGGCAAGACCGGTCCGAGTGAAGTCTGCTTCACGACCGAATCGGCCGCCATGGTTGCCGAAGACCAGTGGTTGTTCGAATCGCAGAAAGAAGAGCTCAAGAACGAAAAACTCGCGCTCCAGTCCTGGGAAAAGGAACTCCAGACCCAGACCGTCGAACTTCAGACATTGCAGTCGACGCTCGAAGCGCGCTGGCAGCAGATACAGGGCGCCTCGGACGAGGACATCAAACACCTCGCGGGCATGTACAGCGCCATGAAGCCGGACTCGGCGGCCTCGATCTTCAACCAGATGGACCCGGCCTTCGCTGCCGGTTTCCTGCGCCTGATGCCGAGCGAACAGGCCGGCCTCATCCTCGCGAACATGGACTCCAAGAAAGCCTATGTGATCAGCGTAAAGCTCGCGACGATGAACGCCGATGTACGCAACGCCCCCGCGGGCCTGTCCGACGGCTAGGCTTGCCGCAGCGGCATCTGACGCAACGTCGCCGCTTTGTGCCTTCTCCTTTCCGGGCTACGTTTTCCAGGCGACTTCGGAAAACGGACATGGATACGCCCAAGACCTATCTCGGCTGGAAGGTCGACTACACGTCCCCGCCCGGTGAGCCCGCTTTCTCCGCGCCGGACTCCATTTCATGGCAGGTGTTCAAGAACCCTGTCGCGCTCGCCGTCGGTGGCATCTGCGCCGTGCTTCTCGAATTTGCCGATGCACGCATCCGTTCCGGGGTGTGGGACCATTCGGTCTTCAAGACCGATCCCATCGGCCGCTCGAAACGCACCGGCATCGCGGCCATGGTCGGCGTCTACGGGCCCCAGACCGCCGCGCGCCGGGTAATCCAGGGCGTCACGAACATGCATGCGCGCGTCTCCGGCGAAACGCCGTCCGGCGAAGCCTATCGCGCGCTCGAGCCTGAACTGCTCGACTGGGTCAGCGCAACCGCTTGCTACGGCTTCCTGATGGCCTATGACCGCTTCGTCCGCCCCCTGAGTGATGCCGAAAAGGTCCGCTTCTTCGCAGAAGGCGAGACCGTCGCCCGCCTTTACGGCGTACAGCAACCGATCCGCTCGGTCGACGATTTCAACGCCATGCTGGAGCGCCTCCTGCCGCGCTTCGAGCCGCATCCGATCAACACTGAATTCCTGGGCATCATGAAATCCGGCCGCGCTGCACCCGGTGTGCCCAAGGGTCTGCAAAGCGCCATCGTCAATGCCGCCGTCGACATCCTGCCGCTGGCTGTGCGCAGACGCCTCGGTCTTGGTGCGGACTATGATCTGTCGCCGGCAGGCCGCTTTGCCGTGAAGACCATGGCGCGCATCGCCGAAAAAGTGCCCGATACGCTCGGCCCGCCCGCGCAGGCCTGTCAGAGACTGGGACTGCCGCGCAGCTTCCTCTGGAAGAGCGAAGCCGAACGCACCCGCCTTCTCGCATCCTCGCACCCACGTTCGCCAACAAACGAGGTCTCCGCATGAAACTCGCCTTCACCCGGGAAGAAGAAGCCTTCCGCGACGAAGTCCGCACCTTTCTCAGCGAGAAACTGACCGCAGATCTGCGCGCCTATGCGCGCCGCATGACCAGCGTCTACTCATCAAAGGAAATCGCACTCGAATGGCAGCGCATCCTTGTCGAGCAGGGATGGGCCGCGCCGTCCTGGCCGGTCGAGTATGGCGGTACGGACTGGAGCGTCGCCGAGCGCTACATCTTCGACGTCGAAATGGCCCGCGCGGGTGCGCCCGGCCTGTCGCCGATGGGGATCGGCATGTGCGGCCCCGCCCTGATCGGCCACGGCACCAAAGCCCAGAAGGATCATTACCTTCCGCGGATCCTGTCCGCAGAAGACTATTGGTGTCAGGGCTATTCCGAGCCGCATGCCGGCTCGGACCTCGCCGCCCTCACCATGTCCGCTGTGGAAGATGGTGACGCCTATATCTGCAACGGCTCCAAGATCTGGACGACCCATGCCCACGAGGCGAACATGATGTTCTGCCTGGTACGGACGGATTCTTCCGGCAAGCCCCAACAAGGCATCACCTTTCTCCTGATCGACATGACCGCGCCCGGCGTCCGGGTCGATCCGATCCTCATGCTGTCCGGCGAGCATATTCAGAACGCCGTCTTCTTCTCGGATGTCCGCGTGCCGAAGGCAAACGTGGTCGGCAAGGTGAACGAAGGCTGGACGGTTGCCAAATACCTCCTCGAATTCGAGCGCGGCGGTTCGGCCTACGGCCCAAGGCTTCTCGCGCGCCTGCGGAACATCCGGAAGATCGCGGCGCAGGAAGGCCTGCTGGAGCCCGACTTCGCGCGCAAGCTGTCGCGCGCCGAAGCCGAGGCGCAGGCGCTCGAAGCCGCCGAGCTGCAGATGATGTCGGAATTGTCCGGCGGCGGAACACCCGGGCTCAAGGCCTCCATGATGAAGATCAAGGGTACCGAGCTCAGCCAGCATCTGACGGAACTCGCGCTTGAACTCGCCGGCGCCTACGCCGCCCCGTTCCAGCCGCATCACACGGCGCCCGGCGGTCCAGTTCCCGGCTTCGAAGGCCTGAATACGCCGATGGCCGGACCCGAAAGCGCCGTCACGGCGGCCGCGAAATACCTCAATGACCGGGCGGGCTCGATCTATGCCGGCTCGAACGAGATCCAGCGCGGCATTCTGGCGAAAGGCCAGCTCGGGCTCTAGAAGCCGCCACCAGTCTTGAAGCCACCGCCCCGCTTGCGGCCACCTCCCCCGCTCGGGAATGACCGGCCACCACCGATCTTCGGCGGTCGCGACGTGCGTTTCGGCGGGCCGGGAAAGATCGGTCCGCTGCCATACGGGCCGCCACCGCGACTGGTTTCCTTGATCACCTCTTCCAGCACTTCACTCAGCACACCGCCGATCACGCCGCCCATCACGTCGGGAAGCCCGATCGTGTCGCGCCGGCTCCGGCCACCGAAATCGGGATGCACGTCCGAATCGGCGCGCCGCACAGACCGGCTCAAGCTCCGCAGCGCGCCGCGCGGGTCGCCCTTGCCGCGCGACAGGTCGGCAATCATCGTGTCGAAGGCCGCGCGGGAAATGAGTGCGTACGGACTGTCAAACCGCGCCGATTTGAACTCCCGGCGCAGCTCCTCCAGGCGCTGCAGATCCTCGCGCAACACTTTCGGCCGCAAGAGCCGCACGCCCGCATCCAGTTCGAGAGACATCTCTTCGGCCCGCAAGCGCACAAGTTGGTCCACCAGCTGGTCATCTTCCAGACCAATCGTCTCGGCAGCGAGAAGACGCAGGTCCGGAAAACTTGCCCTGCGCAGTTCCGCTTCGAGCAGTCCGCGCGCTTCGACGGCCGGCCCAACCTCCTCCTTCAGCGCCGCCTCATGGCGCAGCGCTGTGTCGCCATGTTTGGCCTCAGCCAACCTGATGGCCTCGTCGCATGCGGCGATCTCGGTCTTCAGCTGATCCGCCGCCACCTTGAGCGCCCCGATACCGGCGGCCTGCATCGCCTCCTCTTCGGCCGCGACAAGGCGCGCCTCTGCTTCATCTTCGAGGCCGGCAACAAATGTCACATGCTCCGCGATCCGGTCCGGCAACTCCGAAAGGCGCTGGTAGTTCAGGAAGGCCTGATCATAGCGGCAGAGCTTTGCCACCCAGCTATCCAGCATGCGCGTCAAGGCAGGCGCCTTGTACTCAGGTGATCGGAACTTGCGTTTCCACAGATAGCGGAACAACGGATCATCCCGGTACGGAGCGCCCTTCTCGGTCCGGTCGGCCAGCGCGATTTCCAACTTCTGACGGGCGCGCTGTGTCACCGCGCGCGCCTCCTCGGCCAGCGCGACCAGCCCGGCATACGCCGGGCTTTCCTTCAACTCTGCCTCGGTGCTGGCGACATTGCTTTCATAAGCGGCAATGGCTGCGTCATGGCGCGCCGCAAGATCAGCCCTCGCCTCCTCCAGCTCTGCAAGCGCGCTTGCCGCGGCCTCAAGCGCCGCTTCCTGCTCCGCCACGAAGGCGTCATGCTTCTCCGTCAGCGCCCGGGCCGACGCTTCGAGTGCGTTCAAGGCCGCCTTGTCCCCGCCGGCCTGCATCAGGTCGAGCCGCATTGCCGCCAGCGCGTTGTAGGCCGCCGCCTGTTCGGCACGGATGGCGCC